>JAGNPU010000273.1 GCA_017989485.1 Neisseriaceae bacterium | reverse complement strand
CGCCGTAAGGCACTCACGCCGGCAAACAGCATACTCAATGGCCACAACAGGCAGCTGAGCCCCCAACTCGGGGTGCGCCAATGCTGTTGCACACGATGGGTAAAATCTTTATTCATGGCTGATTCAATGTTTTTCCGTGGCAAAGCTTAATTCACTGATGCCCACGGCTCTGGCCGCTTCCATCACCGTCACCACCGACTGATGCGTCGCTTGGGCATCGGCCTGGATGACCACCAAGGGCTGAGCCTGTTCGGCCAAGCGCGCTTTTAAAGCCTGCTGCAATGCGGCCTCATCGGTGCCGCTCACCGCCACCTGATCCACCAACCAACGCCCCTCTTTCGAAACCCCCACCCAAATGGGCTGTTGCACAAGGTCTTCGGGTGTTTGGACGTCGGCCAGCGCTTCTGGCAGCTTAATGTCTAAAGCCGTAAAACGACTGTAACTGGTGGTCACCATCAAAAAAATCAAAATCACCAACAGCACGTCCACCAGCGGAATAAAGTTAATTTCCGGCTCTTCGTATTGTCTACGCCGTTTAAAATTCATGCGGCCCCTTTATGATTTCGGCGCTCGGTCACCAATTTGGTGCCACAACCGGTTGGCAATGACCTCCATATCGGTCAAGTACACCTCTACTTTGGCCCGAAAATGGCGATAAAACATCATGCTGGGAATGGCCACCAGCAAACCAAACGCCGTATTGTACAGTGCCACAGAAATCCCGCGGGCCAGCTGCTGTGGGTCGGTACCCGAAGGCGACTGGGCGGCAAAAATCTCAATCATGCCGATGACCGTGCCCAATAAGCCCAATAGCGGCGCCATGGCCGCAATCGTGCCCAACAGCGTCAGGTGTTTTTCCAACACCACGGCCTCTAACTGAGCCTGATTTTCCATATTGTCGCGGCGCACGGCCTGGCTTGGTGCCTCATCCAACCAGGCAGCACTGAGGACGCGCCCTAAAGAAGAGGCGCAGGCATGCTCTGGCAAGGATTGCGTCACGTCAGCTGCCTTGCGTTCAAACTCGGGAATCAGCGACAGGGGCAACACCACGCGCCGCCGCAGCGCCACCAGTCGATCCAAAATAATCGCCACCGATGCCACCGACGCCGCAATAATCAACCAAATTGGCCAGCCCGCTTGCTGAATTATAGTCCACACAGTCCGACACCCTATAGCCTTAAAAGGAATTACTTTAAAGGTAAGGCCCTAGTCTAAGCAAGTGCTTTTACCGATTGTGCCTACTTTTGCCCTAAAAATGACGGTCTTCTTGGCCCCACAAAGGCCAAGACGCGTCACATAAAGGCATCACCCAAGCCCGCCACACCCTAAAAAAAACACATAAAACGGCCACACTTAAAGTCGGCTATACCAAATTAATTTCGCATTAAAGTTCAACTTATTAACAAATCTTTACACAAACTGTATTAAATAATTCCCACAGGGTGATAAAATAGCCGACTTCTCTCCTAAGCTGTGTCCGACTGAATGGCTCTTTCCGAGTCGCATTTTTAACCCTATAAAAACAACAATTATTCCTAACCTATAGAAGGGAAGCGTACTTCAATGTTCAACAGCATGATGAAATCTTTAAAAACCAGCCTCGCCTGGCAAATTGGCCTGGCTTTGATTCTGGGCGTCTCCTTCGGTGCATTTTTACACAACGTCGACATGAACGTTAACCACCCTTGGCACCCCTATTATCAAACCATACACATTAATGTGCTCAAGCCTTTAGGCGACATTTTCATCAGCATGATTAAGATGATTGTCATCCCCATTGTGGTGTCCACCCTCATCGTCGGCATTGCCAGCATGGAAAGCGCCAAGAAACTGGGCACTCTGGGCGGCAAAACGCTGCTCTATTTTGAACTGATCACGACCGCTGCCATTGTGATTGGCCTCGTGGCCGCCAATGTTTTTCAACCCGGCATCGGCATTGACTCGGCGTCTTTAGTCCCTGCAACACAAAACATTGATCAGTATAAAAGCACGGCAGAATCGCTGGGCAACCAGCCTCACGGCATTGTGGTGATGATACTGGACATGATTCCCACCAACGTCATTTCCTCCATGGCCGCAGGCGAGATGCTGCCGGTCATCTTTTTCTCTGTGCTGTTTGGCGTGGCGCTGCTGGGCTTGCCCAATCAGCAAAAACAGCCCTTGCTTGATGTGTTAAAAGCCGTTTCAGACACCATGTTCCGCCTCACCAACATCATCATGCGCTATGCCCCCATCGGGGTTTTTGGCCTGATTTCGGTGACCATTGCCCAGTTTGGCTTCAGTGCCTTAGTGCCCTTAGGCAAGCTGATCATTCTGGTGTACGCGGCCATGTTCTTCTTTGTGTTTGTGGTTTTGGGCGGCGTGGCTTACTACTGCAAGCTCAACATCATTACCTTGATCAAAATTTTAAAGAATGAATTGATTTTGGCCTATTCGACCGCCAGTTCAGAAGCCGTTTTGCCAACGGTCATGCAAAAAATGGAAGCCTACGGCGTGCCCAAATCGATTACCGGCTTTGTCATCCCCACCGGCTATTCGTTTAATCTGGACGGTTCAACCCTATACCAAAGTATTGCGGTGATTTTCATTGCCCAAATCTCTGGCATAGAACTCACCCTATTCGAAGAAATCACCATGGTCATTACCCTCATGGTCGCGTCTAAAGGCATTGCCGGCGTCCCTGGCGTGTCGTTTGTGGTGCTGACCACCGTCTTGACCGCCATGAATCTGCCGGTAGAGGCCTTGGCCTTCATTCTCGGCGTAGACCGTATCCTCGACATGGGCCGCACCGCCGTCAACGTGGTGGGCAACTCTTTGGCCTCTTTGGTCATTGCCAAATGGGAAGGCGTCTACGATGCCGCCAAAGGCAAACGGTATGAAGAAGAAGTCTTGGGCAAGGCCCCAACGCCTCAAAAACCCTAAGCAATGCCCCTCGTCCTGACACAAAACCGCCTTGATCTTGCATCAAGGCGGTTTCTTTATTTAAAGTTGGTTATAATCGAGGCATTGTGAGCCGTTTATAGATAGAGTGTGTATGAGTGAATTATTCAACCCAGCGCCGGTGGCCGTTTCCGAACTCAATGCCATGGCCAAAAACCTATTAGAACATCATCTGCGTGGCCTTTGGGTCAGCGGTGAGGTGTCTAACCTAACCCGCGCCGCCAGCGGTCATTATTATTTCTCACTCAAAGACAACAAGGCGCAAATTCGCTGTGCCATGTTTAAGTCCTACGTCAGCCGCTTGGCCACCCCATTAAAAGAGGGCGATCAGGTTGAGCTGACAGGCAAAATCAGCATTTACGAAGCCCGGGGCGAATATCAAATCAACGTCACGGAATGCCGCCTCGCCGGCCTTGGCCGTTTGTTTGAAGCGTATGAACGCCTCAAGGCTCAATTACAGACCGAAGGCCTGTTTGCCCCAGAGCGCAAGCAGCCCATACCCACCCACCCCAAAACCATTGGCATCGTCACCAGCCTCGCGGCAGCCGCCTTACGTGACGTCGTCAGCACCCTGAAGAGACGCAAGAGCAACATCCCCGTCATCGTCTACCCCACCCCCGTCCAAGGCGCAGGCAGCGAACAGCAAATCGCGGCGGCCATCGCCCTGGCC
>JAGNPU010000272.1 GCA_017989485.1 Neisseriaceae bacterium | reverse complement strand
GCCAGACGCTTGCCTTGGGCAAAGGCAATGCTTAATTCATGTGGGCTCAGCGTCACCGTTTGGCCAGGGCCGCTCACGTGTGATGCCCCATAAGGCCCACCGCCGGTGCTGGTTTCGGCCAGCGCCGACTCGCTAAAGGGCATGCCCATCAACACCATGCCGTGGTGTAACAGCGGCACCATCATGGTCAACAGGGTGCTTTCTTGACCACCATGCTGGGTGTTGGTCGAGGTAAACACGCAGGCCGGCTTGCCCTCTAAGGCGCCGCTCAGCCACAGACCGCTGGTGCCGTCTAAGAAATACTTCATCGGCGCCGCCATATTGCCAAAGCGCGTTGGGCTGCCCACGGCCAGGCCATCGCAGTTTTGCAATTCTGCCAGCGTGACGTAAGGCGCCCCGGCCTCGGGAATTTCTGCCGCCACCGCTTCGCACACGGTAGACACCTTAGGCACGGTGCGCAGCACCGCCTCACAGCCCGCGACACTTTCCACCCCTTTGGCGATTTGGCGCGCCAGATGCTGCGTGCTACCATGTTGGCTATAAAACAAAATTAATATCTTCATCAAATCATTCCTTTTGCATGTCAATCATGATCCACCATAGGTGGGATCGGTTTTTTCAGTTAGAATACATAAAACATTATGGGATGGCTTATGCACGCAAAACTCAAGCAACTGTCTATTTGGCAATCTAAGCCAGTGGCTTTTTTTATTTTTCTCCTTCGCCGCATTGGCGATGCCCAACTGAATCAGGTGGCTGCTAGCTTAACATTTACCACCTTGCTGGCGCTAGTGCCCTTCATCACCATCACCTTTATTGTGATTTCGGCCTTCCCCGTGTTTGCCGACATCTCCACCGAGTTTCAGATTTTGGTCAGCTCTACCCTGATGCCCGACGCCAGCAGCAAGGTCATCGGCACCTATATGAATGACTTCATCGGCAAGGCCGGCAACCTCACCGCCATCGGCATTGTCGCCTTAGGCATTTCTGCGGTGTTATTGATCAATACGGTTGAACGAACCTTTAACCAAATATGGCAGGCCAAGCAGGAACGCCCCTTGGTGTGGCGGGTGCTGATTTATTGGACCATTCTCACCCTAGGCCCCTTACTCATTGGCGGCGGCCTAAGCGTGTGGTCATGGCTGTTTCGCTTTACCGACTTCCCTATGCTCTACCCTAGCCTGGCGACCATCATCCGGGTGTCTGGGGCCATATTGCTGTCCACGTCCCTGTTGTGGGCGGTGTTTCGCTTTGTGCCCTATCGCTACGTGCCCAACCGCCATGCCCTAATCGGTGCCCTGTTTACCGCCGTGGCGCTGGAAATCACCCGCCGGGCGTTTGGCTTTTACGTGGCCAACTTCAACAGCTACCAAATCATTTACGGCGCTTTTGCGGCGATTCCCGTGTTCTTGCTGTGGATTTTGTGCCTGTGGTATGTGTTGCTGTCCGGCGCCGTGCTCACCGCCTCCCTGTCTTACTGGCAGGGGGAAACCTTTCGCCGTCGGGGCCGCAAGCGCGGCCGTTTCGACGACGTGATCAAGGTTTTGATTCACCTGCACGACGCCCAAAAAGAGGGCAAGGCCTTAAAAACCCAAGACTTTCGGGCCGAGGTGGCCATGGGCTATGATGAACTGGGTGAATTGCTGACGCGCTTGGGCAAAATGGCGATTATTCAAGACGGCTCTGACGGTTGGGTGTTAAAGCTGGCCCCTGAAAACATTATTTTGTCTGATCTGTTCCAAGCCTTTGTCTATCGCCTCAACGATGACGACCGTGACTTCTGGCTCCAGCATTTACATGCGCTGATGGCGCCGGGCTTAGACACCCTTGATCTGTCGCTGGCACAGTTTATTCAAGACACCAATGCCAAGCTGATTTAAGCACGGCACGACCCACCCAAAAAGGGGGCGACTACCGTCGCCCCCTTTTTGGGTGCCTTAGCCCATAGGCCGAACCGGCACCCGCAACACGGTTTTCAACTCTGCCGCGCTCACCTGCTGCGGGTTGTTCAAATACACCTCTTTGTGGCCATGACCAATGCGCATCAGGCCCTGGGCGTCACAAAACGTTTCTATGGCGGCAAAGCTGTCTGCCGCATCGTCATACGCCCCTTGGTGTAATAGCTGCACGTTCAAGCCCTCGTCAAACGTCACCCGCTCAATGCGCGCCCGCCAGGCGGCCGACACCTTATTCGCCACCAAGGCCTTAACCTGCTCATACACGGCGGCCGTCATAAAGTCAGGCTGGCGCAACATGGCCTGATACACCAGCTGCTGCTTGGCCACAGGCTGGCCGGCCACAACCGGCACCTTGCTGTCCCAAAAGGCCTCCAAGGGAAAGACGGTGTAGTCGTAATACTGGGGAATGTCTAAGCCCTTTTTGGGGGCCGTTTTCAGCCCATAGGCCAAGCCATACAGTGCCTTGACCGCACTCAAAAAGGCGGCGCCATTGGGGTCGCCCTCACCGGCCACCATTAAATAAGTCATCTCGGGCACCTCCACCACGCAGGGGGTGGTCTGAGGCAAATACAACACCTGATCGCGCTTACGCCATTCATATTTCATGGGCTCCCCTCCTGTTCGACGTCTTATTATAAACAATAACTAATATATGACAGCCTAACACAGACCCACAAAAAAACCCTGCGTAGACGCAGGGTTTTTGATGAGGCAAATAAACTGCTTACAGTTTGCCCGCTTCAGTCGCTAGGTAAGAAGCCACGCCTTCAGCGTTAGGTTTCATGCCTTTGTCGCCTTTGTTCCAGCCAGCTGGGCAAACTTCACCGTGCTCTTCAGTAAACTGAAGGGCGTCAACCATGCGCAACATTTCGTCAACGTTACGGCCCAAAGGACCGTTGTTCACCACCTGGTGTTGTACCACGCCGTCTTTGTCGATCAGGAACGAACCACGGAAGGCCACTGCGTCGTCGCTTTGGACGTCGTAGGCTTTTACCAATTCTTGATGCAAGTCAGCCACCATAGAGAAGCCAACTGGGCCAATGCCGCCGTCGTTAACGGCAGTGTTGCGCCATGCAGCATGGGTGAAGTGGCTGTCAATAGACACAGAAATCACTTCAACATTGCGTTTTTTGAACTCTTCCAAGCGGTGATCAAAAGCGATGATCTCAGAAGGGCACACAAAGGTGAAGTCTAATGGGTAGAAGAACACCACGGCGTATTTGCCTGAGGTTTCTTTTTTGAAGTTAAAATCACCAACCACATCACCGTCGCCTTTTACAGCGTTAAAGGTTTTGTCAGAATCGTGAAAGAAAGGGGCGTGTTTACCAACTAATACAGCCATTATAAACCTCCTAAAATAGAATAGTATCAAGACCCGTATAACGAGTCCCGCGGGCGGATCAAACTCAAGAGCCTATTTATATGTCAAAGCTTGAGATGTGTCCAATAAAATCTAAAGATTGCCACCATAAGATTAAACAATGCCCTTATGGCTTGGGCGTTTCATCGTTTTGCTCAGCCTCATTTTGCGCCGCCTCGGCTTCGGCGGCGGCTTCTGCCGCAACCGCCTGCCAGTGTCTGGCGCGACGCCGCAGGCGCATCCACAGCCGATAACGCAGCTTCACATCGTGCCAAATGGGGCGTATGCCCAACACCAT
>JAGNPU010000271.1 GCA_017989485.1 Neisseriaceae bacterium | reverse complement strand
ACCTCAATTTCTGTGCGGTGGCGCCCATTCAGTATGCGCTGGCAGACTATATGGCCAACCATCCGGAACACATCGACGCCTTGCCGGACTTTTACCAGGCCAAACGCGACCAGCTGTGCCAGGCTTTGGCAGGGTCACGATTTACGTTTCAGCCTAGCCGCAGCACGTATTTTCAGCTCATCGATTACTCGGCCATCCGTGAGGATTTAGACGATGTGGCGATGGCGCGATGGCTGACAGAGCACAAGGGCATCGCCACCATTCCGCTGTCGGCCTTTTATCAGTCACCACCGGTCGCGCAGCGGCTGTTAAGGGTGTGTTTTGCCAAACAGGCCAGCACATTGGCACAAGCAGGCGATCTATTGGCCGCTATTTAGGCTAGGCCTGAGCACAAAAAAACACGCCCTAGGCGTGTTTTTTTAAACTTCGATTAAGACCAGCTCACCCAACCAAAATACCAGGTGGCCAATATCACGCCGCCAAAAATAATGCGGTACCAGGCAAAGGGCACATAGTTACGGTGTGATAAGAATTTCAATAAGGCCCTAACCGCAAACAAACCACTGACAAAAGCCGCCACAAAGCCGACGGCGATCAACATCACGTCATCGGTGCCGAATAAGGCATAGTTTTTATACACGTCGTAAATCGTCGCCGCAAACATCATGGGCACGGCCAAGAAAAATGAAAACTCAGTCGCCACTTTGCGGTCAAGGCCATAGGCCATCCCGCCCATAATGGTGCTGCCAGAGCGTGACGTGCCTGGAATCAAGGCCAAACATTGGGCCAAACCCACGACCAAAGCGTCTTTCGCACTCATGTCATCAACGGCCAGCACGCGTGCCGGTCGATGCGCCTGGCGGCGTTCGATCAATAAGATCACCAACCCACCAATGACTAAGGCCGTGGCCACGCTCACAGGGTTAAATAAAGCGGCTTTAATGTATTTAATCAGCAAAACGCCCACGATGGCCGCGGGCAAGAAGGCAATGAACAAATGCAGCACAAAACGGTTTACCTGACGGTCACGGCCGATGTGGGTGAATACATGGGTGAAGCGCTGGCGGTACTCAAACACAATGGCCAAGACGGCACCCAATTGAATGGCGATTTCAAACACCTTGCCATTGCTTTGGAAATTCAATAAGTCACCGACGACAATCAGGTGACCCGTACTGGAGACAGGCAGGAATTCAGTTAACCCTTCAACCACCCCTAAAATTAAAGCTTTAAGAAATAAATAAATGTCCACGGATTAGGCCCAGAGGTAATAAAAGGCAGCCTAATGGCTGCCTGTGTAAAGTGGGGTTAAGCAGGTTTTTTCATGCCGCGTTCTTGGCGCACTTTTTGTACCAACTCATCCACCACGTTCATGGCGGTGCTGACGTCGCGCATAATCACCTGATACTTACCGCCGACAATAATGCGCGGCGTAGAATCAATTTTGTAATCCATGGTCATTTTTTGCATGGCCTTGGCTTCGTTGGCGGCGGCAAATGAGTTAAAGTTTTTGGCCACCAGCTTACCGGCAGGCGTGCTTTGCTTGTCCAACCACTCTTTCATCACTTTGGGATTGGCCAAGTTGCGTTTTTCATTGAATACGGTATTGAAAATGGCGGGGCTAACGGTGTCGCCAGCCTTGCTGATGTTGACCGCGGCGGCCAATTTCGCCCATGGCAACATATTGTCACCCCACACAATGTGTACTTGACGGAAGGCCACGTCAGACGGTGCGGTTTTGGTGTATTTCACAAAATGAGGTTCTAGGTTACGACAATGAATACAGGTGTAAGAGAAAAACTCCAACACTTCTACTTTGGTTTTGTTCGCCTGGGCAATCGGGCTTTTTAAAACTTCATAATCACGGCCTTCCACAATAGCCCCTTGGGCAACTGACAAAGACAGCATCATTGCTGCTGAGAACAACCATTTTTTAAAATTCATGTTATTTCCTACAGTGAGTTAATCATAATTGATGTGGGCGTGGACTGTCGGCCTGGGTAACAGACCGACAAAAGGCCGAAAGGTTCCCCTTTGGGCCCCTTCCTAACGGATCGTCATCACGTCGACGCCTTTACCGGCAAGATCGGTTTTGGCCACCTGAGTGTCCGGCACGCTTAAACGCACCCGATACATAATGCCTTTTTCGCCTAAATCAGCCTTAATGACATTGGCAGTATACCCCATCAGGGCCAATTTCACTTTCTGTTCTTCAGCCTGCTCCGGCGTACGATAAGCCCCTGCTTGCAAGGTGCCTGACTTGGCCGCGGCTTTGGCCGTGTCTGCAGGCTTGGCGCTTGGTTCGGCTTTTTTGGCCGGTTCGGCTTTTTTCTCAACCTTAGGCTTCTCGGCTTTAGGCTGTTCTGGTTTTGCCTGTGCCGCCGGCTTGTCGGCCGCGGCTGGGGCCACCACTACGGGCTTGGTGTCGATGACTAGGTTGTCTTTAGGGGCCAAATCTTTTTCAATAAAGGCCCCCAATTCGTCCGTAACCGGCTTGTCGACAGGCGCGCTTGGTTCTGGCTGTGCGTCCGTGCCTTCGGTGATCCAGTCTTCTGGGTTTTTGTGTAAGATTGAATCCAGGCCATCGTTGGGCACAATGATTTCAGGTTCAGGAACAGGTAAGGCCTCCTTGGTAACCACGTCTGGTTGGAAAGGGGCTTTTTGCTGGCTAAAAAACCAAAAGGCACCCCCTAAGATCACCACTGCGATGAGGATCCCTAAAATCATGCCCCCTAGGGTTTGGCCTTGTTGTCGCTTCATGCTGTTCATGCGTTTATTCCAAGAATGGTTGGTAAAAAATCTATTATATTATATCCGTCTGAAACTGACTGCTTTTAATACGTGTTGTTGCGTTACCCATGTGTGATCGTCTAAATCCGCTACGGTTCGGGCCACCCGCAACAATCGATGGTAACTGCGTGCGGACAAAGACAATTTTGTCATCATTTGGCCCAAACAGACCTTGGCTTCGGCGTGAATATTGGCCACCTGATCCAAGTCACTGACCGACAGCCGTGCATTGATTTTGCCCTGTCTGGCCATTTGTTTGGCCCGGGCGCTGACCACGCGCGCTTTGACATCGGCACTGCATTCGCCTGCTTCTTGGTTGGCCAAATCGTCTTGACTCAGGCTGGGTACGTTAATGCTTAAGTCGATTCTGTCCAATAAAGGCCCTGAAATCTTCCCCTGATAGCGGGCAATCATTTCGCCACTACAGCGGCAGGGTTTGCTCACGTGGCCAAGGTAGCCACAAGGACAAGGATTCATGGCCGCGACCAGCTGAAACTGGGCTGGAAACGTTGCCTGTCTGGCCGCGCGGGAAATGTGGATTTGTCCCGTTTCCAATGGCTCGCGCAACACCTCTAACACATTGCGTCCAAACTCCGGCAGCTCGTCTAAGAACAGCACGCCATGATGGGCCAAAGAGATTTCCCCTGGACGCGGGTCTGATCCTCCGCCGACCAAGGCCACAGCAGAGGCGCTGTGGTGAGGTGAACGAAACGGTCGCACCTGTATGCTGTCTTCGTCTATGGTTTGATGCAGCGACCGCAAGGCCGCCGACTCAATCATTTCTTCATCGCTTAACGGTGGCAAAATACTGGGCAAGCGGCTGGCCAACAT
>JAGNPU010000270.1 GCA_017989485.1 Neisseriaceae bacterium | reverse complement strand
GATCCGAATCGAGGCCGATCGGTTTTTGGCCGAATAGGCCAGCTTAATCGGGGCTTCAAAATGCGGCACCAGGCGACGATAGGAATTCGTCGACGGATTGGTGATGGCGTTTAAGGCCTTAGCATGTTTGATGATGCCGCCGATGTAATACAGGGCGTCGTCGCTTAAGCCCGCGTATCCGTCGCCGGCAAACAGATTTTGGCCGTCTTTCCAAATCGACTGATGCACGTGCATGCCCGAACCGTTGTCGCCCATAATCGGCTTAGGCATAAAGGTCGCGGTTTTGCCAAATTGGTGGGCCGTATTGTGGATGACGTATTTCAAATCCTGAGTCCAGTCCGCACGTCGGGTCAGCGTGTTGAAGCGGGTGCCCAACTCCATCTGCCCGGCGGTCGCCACCTCATGGTGATGCACCTCAACCGGGATGCCTATGCTTTCTAGCGTCAGCGAAATGGCCGAGCGTAAGTCCTGGCCTGAGTCCACCGGCGGCACGGGGAAATACCCCCCTTTAATCATGGGCCGATGGCCGCTATTGTGGCCGTTATAGCTTAGCCCGCTGGACCAGGCGGCCTCTTCCGAATGGATTTTAAAGCGCGTCCCCGACGCGTCGGTTTCAAACTCGACGCTGTCAAACACAAAGAACTCCGGCTCCGGACCAAAATAGGCGGTGTCGCCTATGCCGCTTGCCTGCAAATAGGTTTCCGCACGCTTGGCGATCGAACGCGGGTCGCGGTCATAGCCTTGGCCATGTTCTGGATCGACCACGTCGCAGGTCAAGACCAGGGTCGAGTCGGCATAAAACGGGTCCAAATAGGCCGTATCAGGGTCTGGCCGCAACAGCATGTCCGAGGCCTGTATGCCTTTCCAGCCGCCGATAGACGAGCCATCAAACGCCTGCCCGGTTTCAAACCATTCCTCAATGTCAGCCACCACTATTTTGGCCGGTACGCTCACGTGCTGCTGCTTGCCCTTGGTGTCTGTAAAACGTAAGTCAATAAACTGCACTTCATGGGCGTCTATCAACGCCCTTACTTTTTCGACCGACATAACATCATTCCTCTCGTTGGGGATCGTATGGCACTGCCTCGCTTAGGCACGCTGTCCAAACTTCGACAATATGTGCAATTTATTGTGGCACAACTTAACCCCGAAAAAAAGGGGGTTCTTAAAAAAAAACATCAATTATTTATATTTATTGGCACAAAAGATCTTTAAATAATTTATTTAAAATGTTTCTATTATAAATAAGCATTAATATTGAACCCTGTTCAATAAACCAGCTATGTCAAGGGATTGGCAAAAACACCCAGTGTCTCATGCGGCGACAGTCTTGAAAAAACCCCTAAAAAATCACAAAAAACCTTTGACGGCAGACAAAAAAAATGGGTATTTTATAACGACATAACACAATTTAAATCCAAAAAGATACACAGAACAACAACCCAAGGAACAATCATGCTCCACAACCATGAATTAGTGAAAGAAAATTGCGGTTTTGGATTAATCGCCAACATAGATGGGAAGAAAAGTCATAAAGTTGTTCGGACAGCCATCTTGGGGTTATCCCGCATGCAGCACCGTGGCGCCATCCTCGCCGACGGCAAAACCGGCGATGGCTGCGGCCTGTTATTGCAAATGCCCACCCCTTTCTTTCAAGCCATCGCCGCCGAACAGGGCTTTGTTTTGGCCAAGCAGTTCGCCGTGGGCATGTTGTTCTTTCCCCAAGACCCAGCCTTGCTCGAGCAGTATAGGGCCATCGTGGTTGAAGAACTCACCGCAGAAACGCTGTCCATTGCGGCCTGGCGGGACGTCGCCATCGACCAAACCGTTTTGGGTGAGATTGCCGCGGCCTCTTTGCCACAGATCAAACAGGTTTTTGTGAATGCCCCAGCGGGCTGGCGTGAAAAAGACTTAGAACGGCGGCTGTACATGGTGCGTCGGCGCATTGAGAACCGCATCGCCCACGAAGACTTTTATGTCTGCAGCCTCTCCAATCAGGTCATTATTTACAAGGGCCTGTGCATGCCCAAAGACCTGCCAGCCTTTTATCTAGACCTGGCCGACTTACGCATGCAAACCGCCATCTGCCTGTTTCACCAGCGTTTTTCCACCAACACCCTGCCACGCTGGCAGCTGGCGCAGCCGTTTCGCTACCTGGCCCACAACGGCGAAATCAACACCATTTCGGCCAATCGTGCCTGGGCCCGCGCCCGCGGTTACAAGTATAAAACCCCGTTGATTCCCGACTTACAAACGGTTGCCCCCTTCGTCAATGAATCGGGCTCTGACTCCAGTTCGCTAGACAATATGTTGGAGCTGTTCGTCAACGGCGGCATGGACTTATTCCGTGCCATGCGCCTGTTGGTGCCGCCAGCTTGGCAAAACAATCCGGACATGGACGACGCCCTGCGCGCGTTTTATGATTTCAATTCCATGCACATGGAGCCTTGGGATGGTCCAGCCGGCATTGTGCTCAGCGACGGCCGCTACGCCGCCTGCACCCTAGACCGTAATGGCCTGCGGCCTGCACGCTATGTGATCACCCAAGACCGCTTAATCACCATTGCCTCAGAGGTAGGGATTTGGGACTACGCCGCCGATGAGGTCGTCAGCAAAGGCCGCGTAGGCCCCGGCGAACTCTTGGTCATCGACACCCGTCATGGCAAGCTGGTGCAGTCCCGCCAAATCGACGCCGAGCTGCAGGCCCGCCACCCCTATCGCGCGTGGCTGGACAAAAACGTGCTGCGGCTGCTGCCGCTGGAGCTACTGCCCGAGCAGGAACTGGGGGCCTCGGCGCTCACGCCCGAGGCGTTGCTGGCCCATCAAAAACAGTTTGCCTGTAGCCAAGAGGAGCTGGAATCGATTCTGCGCGTGCTGGGTGAGAATGGCCAAGAGGCCGTGGGCTCTATGGGCGACGACACCCCGTTTGCGGTCTTTTCACAGCAGCCTAGAGTGGTGTACGACTATTTTCGCCAATACTTTGCCCAAGTCACCAATCCGCCGATCGACCCCTTGCGTGAAGCTCACGTGATGAGCTTGGCCACCAGCATAGGCCGTGAAATGAGCGTGTTTTTTGAAGCCGAAGGCATGTCTCATCGCGTCAACTTCCCGTCGCCGGTGCTGTTGTATTCCGACATGCAACAGCTGTTGCGGCTGCCTCAGGCCCATTACCAACACCAGCGCTTAGAAGCCGTGTATGCGCCCGCCGAGTGTGATTTGACCGCCGCGTTAAACCAGCTGGCCGATGCCGCTGAAGCGGCCGTGCGCGCGGGCGCGGTGATTTTGGTGGTGTCCGACCGCCACATCGGCCCCGACACCTTGCCCATCCCCGCCGCACTGGCCGTGGGCGCCATCCAACAGCGTTTGGTTCTGTGCAATTTGCGCTGCGACGCCAACATCATTGTGGAAACCGGCTCGGCGCGCGACCCCCACCACTTTGCCGTCTTAATCGGCCTGGGGGCCACCGCCGTCTATCCCTATCTGGCCTATGAAAGTCTGGCCCACATGGTGACCCTCGGCGCCATCCAAAAACCGCTGCGGGTGGTGACCTTAAATTTCCGCAACGGGATTAACAAAGGCCTATACAAAATCATGTCGAAAATGGGGATTTCCACCATCTCCTCCTATCGC
>JAGNPU010000269.1 GCA_017989485.1 Neisseriaceae bacterium | reverse complement strand
GAGTATGGCCTAGACGTCACGGTGACCAAAAAGGATGAGGCGCCGTATGAGACCGAGCTGTTGATTAAGGTGGACTCTATTTTTAACTTTACCTACGGTATTCGCATCCAGAAAATGGAAATTCACGCCGACTTGCTGGATGACGACTCGGTGCCGACGGTAGAGAACAGCCACAGCTATGAACCGGTGACGTTCTTCGGCGACGGTCGCTTGGGCTATGACGTGCAGTACATGACCAAGAATGAAATCATTACCGACGTATTGAAGCAGTATGAGCGCTACATGAGCTTGGTGATGGACTCGTCTAATCAGCTGATGACGCAAAACGTGACCAAAGACCTGATGGCCGAAGAAGAGGCGTTGAAAGAAGCGCAGGCTGCTGAAGTGGCCGCAGAAGAAGCGCAGGCCGAGGCCGACGTGGCTGCTGAAGCAGGGGATGAGGCCGTGGTGACGGACGAGGACGGTGACGACGGTGACGGCGCGACCGTGGTCATCGACCACTTTGAAGCGGAGCTGCCCGTGGCGGATGACGCGGCAGAGGCCAAGCCGGACGAGCCGAAACCTTAATCCCATCGGTTAAAGCCGCTGATCCTTACGGGTCAGCGGCTTTTTTTATGGGGGCTGTTTACGGCTGGTTGATTTTTGGCACGGCCTTGCCCAAAATCAGCACGTCGGTTTTGGCATGGTGTAGGTCGCTGACCTGGGGCAAGAACCCCCACTGCGCAAAGCCGTATTTTTTAAACAAATGGATGCTGGGCAGGTTGCTGGCGAAGACGATGGCCAAAACGTTTTGGATGCCCAGTATCGGGGCCATATTCAGCATGAAGGCCAATATTTCCGAACCCAAACCTTGATTTTGGACCTCGGGCGCCAGATAAATGCTGACTTCGGCACTGAGCCTGTCCATATTGGAAGGGTGTTCGACGCTGAATGACGCCCAAGCCACCATGGCCCCTTGTTCATCGTAGTAGGCGTATAGGGGGTGATGGGCCTGCTGGTGGGCGTCAAACCAGGTGGTGGTGCCGTCTTTGACCAGGGTGTGGAAGTTGGGCGCCACTTCGCCTGCGGGCAAAGAGGCATTGTAAATCGCCATGATCTCTTCTAGATCAGATGCTTGGGCCAATTTCATGGGGGCGTTTATTTCTGGATGAATGATGAAAATAGTGTAACATGAATTGGGCATTGGGGATTGATTCCGTAGGCCAATGCGCCATACTCATGACAACGATAATAGGGCTTCAGGCCTGATTGATGACTAGGAGAGATAAATGAATAAATTATGGCTGGTATTGCTTGCAGGCCTCAGCAGCGTTGGCTTTGCGCAAGGGATTGTGGGCCAATGGCAAACCATAGACGATGAAACCAAACAGCCTAAAGGCGTGGTGGAAATTGTCGAGTCTGGCGGGGTGTTCCAAGGCCGTGTGATCAAGCTGTATGAAGGGTCATTAAACCAGTGTACGGGGTGTACCGGCGCCCAAAAAGACGGCCCCATTGTGGGCATGACGGTGGTGTCTGGGCTAAAGGCCACTAAAGAAGGCCAATACGAGGGCGGTAAGGTGTTTGATCCCAAAAGTGGCAAAACCTATAGCGCCAAGGCCAAGGTGTCTGCCAACGGTCAAAACTTAGAGCTTCGTGGTTTTGTGGGCGTGTCCCTGTTGGGCCGTACCCAAACCTGGAAGCGTTTAAAATAGTCAGATGAACGGTTTTTGACGGCGGGGGACGAGCAGACACGTTCCTCGCTTTTTTGCTATGATGTTGCTTGCCTCGTTTTTAAATTAATTAAAAGATATTATTAAGGGAATGATTTCTTGATTAAGGGGTCTATGCCTTAAAGGCCTGTCGGCCTTGTGGGCGTGCCTGTCCGTCGGCCCCCATGTCTTCTGCCTCTAAGCAGCGTGCCAGCGTGCTTAGAAGCGTGTGTTTAATGCCAACAAAGAAAGCGGCTGGATGCGTATTTTTACAATCAGTGCCAAACAATTCATGCACACCCTCGGTGTGGTCGGTCTCATTGCGGTATTGAGTGCCTGTGGGAGCAATCATGCCCCCGTCACTCAGGGCAACAGCAAAGGGCCGGCGCCTGCGGGTTATTATCGGGTTCAGCCTGGGGATAATCTGTATCGGATTGGGATGCGCCATGGGATGACCGTGACGGCCTTGCAACGCTTAAACACCTTGTCTAATCCGTCTAAGCTGGAAGTGGGCCAACTGATTAAGGTCAAGGGCAACGCCAAGGCAGCGCCGACGACGACCAAGCGGGCGACCACCACCACCGCGGCCAGTAAGCCCGCCACGGGCGCCTTAAGCACCAGCATTAAGTTACAGTGGCCGGTTCAGGGCCAGGTGATTGCCCGTTATGACGGTGCCGCCAATAAGGGCATAGACATTGCCGGCAACCTTGGCACCCCAATTAAGGCGGCCGCAGCCGGCACGGTGATTTACGTGGGTGAAGAAGTGCGGGGCTATGGCAAGCTGGTGATGATCCGCCACGATGCGCGGACCTTAACGGCCTATGCTCATAATGACAGCACCAGCGTGGCTTTGAATCAGCGCGTGAGCGCCGGCCAGCAAATCGCCACCATGGGCAGCACCGGCACCAACCGCGTCAAATCGCATTTTGAATTGCGGATTCAAGGCAAGGCCGTGAACCCGATGCCGTATTTAAAATAAGGCTTTAACCCGTCGCCGCTAAAAACCCCCTGCTGACGCTGTCAGCAGGGGGTTTTGCGTGGTTTGGCGATGCCTGACGCAGTGATACAAACCCATGGTTTAAACACATCGGTGATGCGGTAGTGGGGGTCGCGACCCACGCGACGCCAGCAGCGTCATACGCAGACTATGGTTTGTTTGTGATGGGGGCCGGTCGGTGAGGATGGCTTGTGCATTATGCCAGAGAAGATTATGATTTTGGTTTCGCGTTGGCGGCACGCTTCACGGCTAAGGGGATGAGGATGCAGGTTTTGGTGAACGGCATTGGCAATATAGGCACGACGTTGTTGAATTTACTGGTGGACTATCAGCAAGCCTTAGGCATAGACACGATTTACGCCAAGAAGCGCAGCGTTCATCTATGGCAAATGAATGATTTGCGCATGTTGCAGCAGCGTGGCGTGGTGCTGTGCGCCGATGCCGCTAGGCTGGAAGGGTTTCAGGCCCACCTAGAGGGCGTGGTGGCCTTTGAGACGATACGGCCGCGGCTGGACTATGTCTTTGAAACCACGGCCAACGGTGTGGGGTTGGTGAATCAGGCCGACTACGCGCAGTGGCCATTGTTACAGGGGGCGTGTGCCCAGGGCAGTGAAAAAGGATTTGGCTTGCCTTATATGGCCGGTATCAACGAAGAGGTGATTTTGGGCCAAAAGTTTGTGCAGGTGGTGTCGTGTAACACCCATGCCAGCCTGGCCGTTTTGACCCGATGGGCCGGCGCGCGCTTAGAAAACCTACTCGATGCCGATTTTGTGGTGGTGCGGCGCAGTGAGGACATCGACGGCCATGAGCGGCTGGTCGGGGCCAGCGTGGTGGCGCGCCATTTGGACCCGGACATTGGCACCCACCATGCCATAGACGCCACTGATTTACTCCACAGCATGGGCTTGACGCCGCAGCTGACCTCGTCTGACGTCACCACGCCCAGCCAGCT
>JAGNPU010000268.1 GCA_017989485.1 Neisseriaceae bacterium | reverse complement strand
GCCGGTAGCCTTGGTTAAGGCATCCCATGCTTTTACCGCCACGTGGCCGTTGGTTTCTGGGGCCAGAGTCAAAATCATCTCGGCCGCATCAATCGCGGTTTCTAGCCGCGGCTGGCCTTTGCCCGCCCCTTCGGCGCGGGTTTTGTTGATTTGACGCAGCAACTCTACTTCATGAGCCGTATCCCAAGCCATGCCCTTGCCGCCATTGCCTATTTTTTCCAGCAGAGGGCCGATCGACGTAAACTGATCGTATAGCGCACCATAATCGCGCTCGACCACGGTCATCGCCGGCATGGTTTTGCCTGGAATCGGCTCACATTCGCCTTTTTGCCAGTCTTTCGGATCAAACGGCTGGCCTAGCTCTTGTGGCGTGTCGTGCATCAGCGGCGTCATCACAATGTCTTGGCGCTTGCCCAAATAGTCTTTGGCGATCTCGGTAAACGACTTGGCAATGCCTTTGTAAATTTCCCAGTCGGTTTTGCTTTCCCATAGGGGCTCAACCGCTTCAGACAGAGGGTGAATAAACGGGTGCATGTCCGAGGTATTCAAATCGTCTTTTTCATACCAGGTGGCCGTTGGCAACACCACGTCACCGTAGAGGCAGGTCGTCGACATGCGGAAGTCCAACACCACCAGCAGGTCTAACTTGCCTTCGGCGGCCGGACGCACTTTGATTTCCGTTGGGGTAATGCAGTCGTTTTCATCGCTGTTGACCGCATTTTGCGTGCCCAATAGGTATTTCAAAAAGTACTCATGGCCTTTGGCCGACGAACCCAATAGGTTAGAGCGCCATACAAACAGATTACGCGGAAAGTTTTGTGGGTTATCCGGATCGTTACAGGCCATGTCTAAATCGCCAGACTTCAAGCCTGCCACCACATAGTCGGCGGCATTCATGCCGGCTTTTGCCGCCGCATCGGCCACATCAAGCGGATTGCTCGACAGCTGCGGTGCAGAAGGCAACCAGCCCATGCGTTCGGCCTTGGCGTTGTAGTCAATCAGGCTCATGTTCGACATGGTGCCATTTTCGGTCGGGGCCAGAATCTCATCCACGCCCAATTTTTCATGACGCCATTGGCTGGTGTGGGCATAGAAGAACGAAGTGCCGTTCATTTGGCGCGACGGACGCAGCCAGTCTAGGCCAAAGGCCAAGGGGGCCCAGCCGGTTTGTGGCCGCAGCTTTTCTTGGCCCACGTAATGACACCAGCCGCCGCCGCTCTTGCCGATACAGCCGCACATCATCAACATATTGATGATGCTGCGATAGCTCATGTCCATGTGATACCAGTGGTTGAGGCCGGCGCCGACAATAATCATGCTGCGCCCTTCGGTGTCATGGGCATTTTGAGCGAACTCACGCGCCACTTGAATGACCTGCTCTGGCGGCACACCGGTGTGTTTTTGCTGCCAGGCCGGCGTGTAAGGCTCATCATTCATGTAATCGGTGGCCACGTTGCCGCCGCCTAGGCCACGGTCGATGCCGTAGTTGGCTACGGTCAAATCAAACACCGTGGTCACATAGGCTTCCTCACCATCGGCCAGGGTGATTTTTTTTACCGGCACTTTACGCGCCAACACGTCTTCGTGTTCGCTGCCAAAATAGCTAAAGCCCACGTCGATGGCCTCATCATGCTGACCCAACAGGCTCAGGCTGGCCACGCACTCGGCGCCTTGGGCCTGATCTTCCAGGTTCCAGCGTTGGCTCTTGTCCCAACGAAAGCCCACCGAACCATTCGGCACCACCAGCTGTTGTTCGGCCTCATCCCATACCAAGGTTTTCCAATCGGCGTGGACGGTTTCGCCCAGGCCGTTGTCTAAATGGGAGGCGCGTAAGAAGTATTCAGGCACATAGACGTCGCCCTGTTTTTGCAGGCGCACCAACATCGGCATGTCGGTGTAACGACGGCAGTAGTCTTGGAAATAAGCGGAAGGCTTATCTAAGTGGAATTCTTTCAAAATCACGTGGCCCAAAGCCATGCCCAGAGCGGCATCGGTACCCTGCTTGGGCGCCATCCAAATGTCGCCAAACTTGGCCATTTCACCATAGTCGCTGGACACGGCCACGGTTTTGGTGCCTTTATAGCGCACTTCGGTGTAGAAGTGGGCGTCTGGCGTGCGCGTCATCGGCACGTTAGAGCCCCATACCATTAAGTAGTTGGCGTTATACCAGTCGGCGCTTTCGGCCACGTCGGTTTGCTCACCCCACACCTGTGGGCTGGCTGGCGGCAGGTCGCAATACCAGTCATAAAACGACAGCGGCACGCCACCAAGTAAGGACAGATAGCGGCTGCCAGCGGCGTAGCTGACCATGCTCATCGCCGGAATCGGCGAGAAGCCAATCACGCGGTCGGGCCCGTAGTTTTTCACCGTATAGGCGTTGGCTGCGGCAATCAGTTCATTGGTCTCTTGCCAGGTTGCCCTCACCATGCCGCCAAGGCCACGCGTGGTCTTATAGCTGGCAGCGCGTTCTTGATCTTGACTGATGTAGGCCCAAGCGTCGACGGGCGATAGGGTTTTACGCGCTTCACGCCACATTTTGGCCAATACGCCGCGCATCATGGGGTATTTCACCCGCTGAGCGGAATACACATACCAGCTGTAAGACGCGCCGCGCGGACAGCCACGTGGCTCATGGTTGGGTAAATCTGGGCGGGTACGCGGATAATCGGTTTGCTGCATCTCCCATGTGATCAGACCGCTTTTCACAAACACCTTCCAGCTGCAAGAGCCAGTACAGTTCACGCCGTGAGTGGAACGAACCACTTTGTCATGCTGCCAGCGGGAACGGTAGCCGTCCTCCCATTGACGAGACTCGGTCACGACGGTGCCGTGGCCATGTGCAAAAGACTCATGTTTTTTGCTCAAGAAATTCAAACGATCTAAAAAGTGACTCATGGTGTAGCTCTCCATTGCCTATATACCGGGACACCATCAGGATAATAGGTTAGGCACAGGAAACCCATTCGTCAAAAGGGCTTTATCAAGACGCATTAGGAGGAGGCACCCCCTACGAAAGGGGTAGATGAGCATAGCCAAAAGCAGTAAATCACCTAACATCGCCCTTAAAACCCACTCAAAAAACATATTTTAATCAATAAAATCAATAAATTACAATAAAAACAAAAAAACATGCAAAAAAATAATGACAAATACCTAATTTACGTGATTGCGGACACCCCCCACCCGCATGAAAATGGCATTCTCTTGCAATCATGCAAGTTTTGATACCAACGGTGCCTTAATCAATCAATACCGGATTAACCTGCACAGCCATTCATCATTACGGGAATTCATTATGAATCATCATTATCGTGTCATCTGGAACCATGCCATTAACGCTTATATTGTTGTGTCGGAAAAAACCAAGGCCTGCGGCAAGCGCAGCGTCAAAGTGGCTCTGACCACAGTTTTATCTGGCCTCATACTGAGTATGGCAACCCCTGCATCCGCCATTACCCTCCCTAGCCAATATGCCACTCAGGCTCAGCAAGCCGCCAATAAGGCTGAGACTCATGAAGGCAAGGCGAAAGACTCGGCAAAAGAGGCTGAAAAATCCGCCAATAAAGCCGAGCAGCATGAAGGCAAGGCGAAAGACTCGGCAAAAGAGGCTGAAAAATCCGCCAATAAAGCCGAGCAGC
>JAGNPU010000267.1 GCA_017989485.1 Neisseriaceae bacterium | reverse complement strand
TGGTGGTGGTGCTCAATTCTTTACATCTAGCTTTAAGGCAAAACTTAAAGCCAAAGGGGTGCCCATTCTTTTAGGATCGTAATATGAATATTAATCAAAAGACGGGCTATTTGACGTTATCTTCTCATCTTGAGGTTGGCCCAGGTTTGTCGGCCTCAGATTTATTGCAAACGCATAGGCACTGGGAGGAGTGGGTGAGCGTTGATTCTGAAAGAGTATCAGCATACCGGTTGATTTTTTCTTTGGATGGCGAGACGGTTGTCGGTAAAATTTATTTTACGGCTTATTTTTTGAAAGATAGTGGTTTGATGTCTGGTTGGACGCTATCAGCAAATCAGTTTCTTGAAAAAGCACGCAGTCGGACCAAGGGGAAATTAAAAAAATGGTTTGTACAAAATTGTGAGGGTGCAAGCTTACCGATGGAAGAAGTTTGGGGACGATTAAGCGTTGAGTATGATGCTAGGAATGAAACCGTTTTTATTTTGTGTCAGTATGCTTAAGTAAGGCGCCCCTACTATTTAGTGTTAACCCTTACTTTAAAAAGCCACCGTTACGGTGGCTTTTTAAATGCTGGCTGACTCATACATCGGTATTGGGCAGCGCTTGTGGGTTAAGGGCGGCGTCCAGTTTGTCCTTGTCCAAAGCGTTTTCCCAGCGGGCCACCACCACGGTGGCGCAGGCGTTGCCAACGAGGTTGGTCAAGGCGCGACACTCAGACATAAAGCGGTCTATGCCCAAAATCAAGGCCATGCCTTCGACCGGCACGCTGGGCACCACGGACAGGGTGGCGGCGAGGGTGATGAAGCCCGCACCGGTGACGCCTGCTGCGCCTTTAGAGCTGATCATGGCGACGATCAATAGGCTAAGCTGCTGGTAAATGGTGAGGTCGATGTTACAGGCTTGGGCAATAAACAGCGCGGCCATGGTCATGTAAATGTTGGTGCCATCGAGGTTAAACGAATAACCGGTGGGGACCACTAGGCCCACCACGGATTTTTCACAGCCAGCGTGTTGCATTTTTTGCATCAGGGTCGGCAAGGCGGCTTCGGAAGAGCTGGTGCCCAGCACCAACCACAGTTCATCTTTAATGTAGCGCACCAGTTTCAAAATCGAAAAACCGTTGTATCGCGCCACGGCGCCGAGCACCACAACCACAAACAGCACCGAGGTCACGTAAAAGGTGACCACCAGTAAAATCAGATTGCCGATGGAGCTGATGCCGTACTTACCAATGGTAAAAGCCATGGCGCCAAACGCCCCGATGGGGGCAGCCTTCATCAAAATGGCCACCATTTTGAATACGGGGGCAGACAGCTCCTGCAATAGGTTGATGATGGGCCTGGCTTTGTCGCCAACAGAGGCCAAGGAAATACCAAACAAAACCGCCACAAACAGAACCTGTAAAATATTGCCTTCGGTTAAGGGGCTAAGCACCGTTGTGGGGATGATGTTCATCATGAAGGCGGTGATGGTAGAGTCATGGGCTTTGCTGACGTATTCGGCCACTTTGTCGCTGTGTAGGGTGCTGGGGTCTATGTTTAAACCCGCACCTGGCTGGACGATGTTGGCGACGATCATGCCCACCACTAAGGCTAGAGACGAGAAGGTAATGAAATAAATCATTGCCTTACCGGCCACCCGGCCGACTGATTTCATGTTGTTCATGCCGGCAATGCCGGTGACCACGGTCAAGAAGATCACTGGCGCAATAATCATTTTGACCAGCTTGATGAAGGCATCGCCTAAAGGCTTCATGCTTTCACCGATGTCGGGATAGAAGTGACCCAGTAAAATACCCACGGTGATGGCAAAAATCACCTGAACGTATAGGATTTTATAAAACTTTTGCTTTTTTAGTGGGGTGCCACTGTTTAATTCAGACGGATCTATGTTGATCATGAAAGCATCTCCTACTCACATTATGAAATCATTGTTTTTATGCCCAATATGGGTCATTTTATGGTTTCAGGATGATGCCGAACAAAATAGATACTTACAATAATTAGAACAAAACTTTACAAAAACAGGGGTTTTGGGTCGATTTTATTAAATAAAGTTTAATTAATGTTTATGCAAGCAATGATGTTACCGCAGGCGATTGGCTAAATTGTCCCCGTCCTTCGGGTGCAGGCGGACAAAAATCAGCGCAGTGGCCAAGGTGATCAAGCCGATGGCCACAAACGTGGCCTGAAACGCTGGCGCCACGGCGTCGGCTGCCTGCCAGGGGCCGGTTTGAAACAGGCTTAGCATCATGGCGCATAGGGCAATGCCCACGCTGATGGCCAGCTGTTGGTTGGCCGCCATCAGGCTGTTGCCGCTGCTGGTTTGGTAGCTGCGTAACTTGGCCAAGGTGAGGGTGTTCATGGCGCTAAACTGCACCGAATTGCCCATGCCGAGAATAAACAGCAGCAGCATAAAGCCCCAGACCGATAAATAGGGCGCACTCAGGCCAAGGAGGATGATGAAGGCGCTCAGCAGGCAGGTGTTGCTGATCAAAATGGTGCGGTAGCCGAAGGCATACATGAGTTTTTTAATGAAGGGCTTCATGATGATGCCGGCGACGGCCATGGGCACCAGCACCCAGCCGGACTGAGAGGGGCTGTAGTGTAAGGCCACCTGTAAGAACAGCGGCAGTAAAAAAGGCATGGCGCTAATGCCTAAGCGGGCGGCCAGGTTGCCGTAGAGGCCGAGGCGGTAGGTGCGCACTTGAAACAGATGAAGGGGGAATAAGGCCTCGTGGCGGCGACGGGCGTGGCCGCGGTAACACCACAAAAGGCCTACCCCAGATGCGATCATGGCCCAGGCGTAAGGGTTGCTGGCGCCAGCCGTTAGGCGCTCTAGCCCTAGGGTGATGGCAAAGGCGGCGCCGCTAAACCATAAAAACCCAGCCAGATCAAAACGGGGGTTGTCTTGTTTGAAGTCGGGCATATACAACACACCCAGAACAAGGCTGAGTAAGCCGA
Source organism: Neisseriaceae bacterium (assembly GCA_017989485.1). Lineage (GTDB taxonomy): Bacteria > Pseudomonadota > Gammaproteobacteria > Burkholderiales > Neisseriaceae > JAGNPU01. The sequence goes on along the minus strand of JAGNPU010000267.1, from coordinate 678 downwards.
TGGGCAGGTTGATTAAGAAAATCCAATGCCAGCTGGCCAGCTCCACCAAATAGCCCCCCATGAGCGGGCCGAGAATGGGCCCTAAAAGGGCCGGCATGATGGCGTAGTTTAATACGCCCAGCAGCTCCGATTTAGGATAGGTACGGATTAAGGCGAGGCGGGCCACCGGCGTCAACATGGCGCCCCCCATGCCTTGCACCACGCGGGCGCCGACCAAAACATCCAGCGTGGGCGCCAGCGCGCAGAATAAAGAGCCTAAGCTAAACAGGATAATCGCACATAAAAACACCTTTTTGGTGCCAATGCGGTCAGCCAAATACCCGCTGATGGGGATGCACAGGGCTAGGGTTAAGGCATAGCTGATGATGGTGGCCTGCATGTTCAGCGGCGACTCATTGAGGTCGCGGGCAATGGCGGGCAGGGCCGTATTCAAAATGGTGGTGTCCAACATTTGCATGAAAATCACCATGCTTAACAGCAGGGGCAAAATGGGTGAGCGTTTGGGTGCGAAGGCAAGTGTCGACATGAAGGCTAAGAGAGGAGGGAGGAGGGTTGAGCTTACCTTGCTTGGGCCAGGCGCACAAGGCGTCGGTGCGTATAGCACTCATGTGATTCGGGTATGGGTGGGGCCATAAAAAACGGGCCCAGAACTGTCTGGGCCCGTTGGGGTAAGGTAAT
>JAGNPU010000266.1 GCA_017989485.1 Neisseriaceae bacterium | reverse complement strand
CCCCCCTACCCGACATTGACGTCCACATCACCAGCGGCTATGGTCGCCGGCAACATCCCGTTTTGGGCGAAGTATTGGCCCATAACGGCTTAGACATTCGTGCCCCCATCGGCACCCGTGTTCAGGCCACGGCCAATGGCATGGTGACGATGGCGGAAAGCCAAAACGGCTATGGCAATGTGGTGAAGATTCAGCACGCCTTTGGCTTTCAAACCGTTTTTGCCCATTTGGACAAAATTTTGGTCAAGCAAGGAGACCTGGTGAAACAGGGCACCATTGTGGCCGAAAGCGGCAACACGGGCCGCAGCACGGGCCCACACTTACACTACGAAGTGCGCTTTAAAAACACGCCACTAGACAGTGCAAACTTTATCCGTTGGGATCAAGAAAATTTTGATTATGTCTTTAAACATGAGAAGGAAGTCGAATGGGCGTTTTTCGTAAACGAAGTCATTTAGGAAATGACAAACACCTCACCATCGTCGCGGTTGCGACCACCTTAAAAGGGGAAATCAACAGCGACCACATGGTCCAGATAGATGGTGTGTTTGAAGGCTTGGCCGTGTCCAAAACGCGCATTATGGTCAGCGAAGGCGGTACCTTAACGGGGGATGTGGAAGCGCAAGAAGTCAGTGCTTTTGGCAAGGTCAACGGCCAAATCACCGCCAATAAAGTCATTATTGGCCATAAAGGCTTGGTCAACGCCACCATCATCGCCGAGCACTTGGTGATTATGGAAGGCGGCCGCTACATTGGCGAGAAAAAAGAATATCCGGTCGATGCTTTGGCCAAGCACAAAAAACAGGAACAGGTTGCGCCAGGGGCAACGGGGACGAACATGGGCCATAAAGCCCATAATAAAGTGGCTTAAGCTGCTCGGACCACAAAAAAAGCCAAACGAATCATCGTTTGGCTTTTTTGACGTCAACGCATGGCTTACATGCGTTCGATCATGGCCTTACCAAATGCTGAGCAGCTTACTTCGTTGGCGCCGTCCATTAGGCGGGCAAAGTCGTAAGTCACCTGTTTGTCGCTAATGGCTTTTTCCATAGAAGAAATCACCAGATCAGCTGCTTCAGTCCAACCCATGTGGCGCAACATCATTTCGGCAGACAGAATCAACGAACCTGGGTTCACTTTGTCCTGGCCTGCGTATTTAGGTGCGGTGCCGTGGGTGGCTTCAAAAATCGCGTATTGGTCAGAAATGTTGGCGCCTGGTGCAATACCAATGCCGCCCACTTGAGCTGCCAAGGCGTCAGAAACGTAGTCGCCGTTTAGGTTCAACGTGGCAATCACGTCGTATTCAGCAGGACGCAATAGGATTTGTTGCAAGAACGCGTCGGCAATCGCATCTTTTACGATGATGTTTTTACCGGTTTTAGGGTTCTTGAACTGACACCATGGACCCCCATCGATCAACTCAGCGCCAAACTCGGTTTGTGCCAACTCATAAGCCCAATCACGGAAACCACCTTCGGTGTATTTCATGATGTTGCCTTTGTGCACGATGGTCAGGCTATCGCGATCGTTGTCGATCACGTATTGCATGGCCGCACGTACCAAACGTTGGGTACCTTGCTTAGACACAGGTTTGATGCCAATGCCAGAGGTTTCTGGGAAACGGATTTTATTAACGCCCATTTCTTTTTGCAAGAATTCGATGACTTTTTTGGCGTCGTCGGATTCAGCTTGCCACTCAATACCACAGTAGATGTCTTCAGTGTTTTCACGGAAAATCACCATATTGGTTTGGGTTGGGTCTTTTAAGGGCGAAGGCACGCCGGTAAAGTAACGTACGGGACGCACGCACTGAAATAGGTCTAGCTCTTGACGCAAGGCCACGTTCAAAGAACGAATGCCGCCGCCTACTGGCGTGGTCATAGGGCCTTTGATCGACACAGAATAAGCCTTAAGCGCTTCTAGCGTTTCCTCAGGCAACCAAACGTTATCACCGTATACTTTGGTGGCTTTTTCGCCAGCAAACACTTCCATCCAATGGATTTCTTTGCTGCCGTTGTACGCTTTTTTAACCGCAGCGTCGATCACGTCTTTCATCACGGGGGTGATGTCGATGCCGATGCCGTCACCTTCGATGAAAGGAATAATTGGGTTATTAGGAATGGCTTGACCTGGGATAATCTTTTGGCCGCCTTCAGGCACTTTAATATGACTCATTCTCTGCTCCTGATATATTATTTTTTAAATGATTACAAAGCTGATGCTTGTAACAAAAAGGATGTGATGCATTGATCAATCAGGCATCATTATCCTAGAAATCTAGACTTATGGCTAGATGCATTGTACAAAATCCGTGATAATTAGGGATTCCCTCAGCAAAACCGTGAAGCCAAAAACCCATGAATGATTTAATCGCCCTAAACAAACCCTACGGTGTGATCTGCCAGTTTAGCGAACATGAAAAACATCAAACGCTTAAGGCCTATGTTGACCAGACCGGGTTTTATCCGGCGGGCCGTCTGGACACCGACAGCGAGGGCTTATTGTTATTGACCAACAACGGTCGCTTGCAGGCACAGATTGCAGAACCCAAGCACAAAGTCGAAAAAACCTATTGGGCCCAGCTAGAAGGCGTGCCCACCGAGGCGGGCTTGGCGATGTTGGCACAGGGCGTTGATTTAGGCGATTTTGTGACCCAGCCGGCCAAAGTGCGCCGTCTCGAACAGCCCGACCTATGGCAGCGTGATCCGCCCATCCGCGTGCGCCAAACCGTGCCCGACTTCTGGTTAGAGCTCAAAATCAGCGAAGGCAAAAACCGCCAGGTACGCCGCATGTGCGCCAAGGCCGGCTTTCCCTGCCTGCGCTTAATTCGCGTGAGCATAGGCAAAATCAATCTGTTTGATCTGGCGTTAACGCCCGGACAGTGGCAGTATTGCGCGCAACGCCCTTAATCACCACACAAAGGTTTCCGAATACGTGTCCTCCCGCCCTAGCATAACCTACCGCCCAGACATTGATGGCCTGCGTGCCCTCGCCGTGCTGGCGGTGATTGTCTTCCACCTCAACCCGGCCTGGCTGCCAGGCGGTTTTTTAGGGGTGGATTTTTTCTTTGTGATTTCAGGATTTTTGATCACCGCCATCATTCACAAACAGGTGGCCGCCGGTCAGTTTTCGTTTGTGACGTTTTACACCCGCCGCATCAAACGGATTTTGCCGTTGTTTTTTACCGTCTTGGCCGTCACCACCCTGGTCGGCCTGCTGCTGTTGGTGGCCCATGACTTAGACAACTACCTCGATACGGCGACCTATGCCGTACAGTTTCGCGCCAATTTTGCCTTTGGCCAGGGCAGCTATTTTGACGTCGCCGCCGACGAAAAACCGCTCTTACACCTGTGGTCATTGGCGGTTGAAGAGCAGTTTTACTTTGTGTGGCCGCTGCTGTTCCTCGGCCTGTACGGGTTGCTGCGCCACAAAGCCCCCCATCTAGGCCTGTTCACAGCCACCTTAGGGCTGTTGCTGGGCTTTACCCTGCTGGCCCAATGGCAGGTCAACGTGGCGCCAGAGCAGGCCTATTATCTGCCCTGGGTACGGGCGCCAGAGCTGTTGTTTGGCTGCCTCATGGCCCTGTGGCCATCGCAACGCCGTCCGTATCAGCGGGTGATGGGCTGGTTAGGGCTGATCATCATGTTGGGGTG
>JAGNPU010000265.1 GCA_017989485.1 Neisseriaceae bacterium | reverse complement strand
GAGCCCGCAGGGCCCAACAGCACATACCAGGGCATTTGATACAGATATTGACCATTAAAGGCGCGCGAGACGATAGACTGCCCGTCTTTGCTAAACTTCATTTTTTTCAGCAGGTCGTTGACCTCTGAAAATTGACGGCTCATGTTGCTGGCATTCTCGCTTTGGGGCAGTAACGGCTCTTGGCTGGCCGCTTTAATGTCGGCCAACAGCACGCGATTACGCTTGGCCTGTTTGAACTCTCGCCAAACAATACGCCCCAACCAAATCACCAAAATGATCACACACACGGTGGCGCGTACCCAAGATCGGCCCAATGGTTTGAAATCGCCGATGGCCAATAAGCCACCAAAAAACCAAATCAGCAACAATAGGCCCAAGACCCCCAACACGATCCAGGTGGTTCTAGACGTAAATATTCTTAATAATTTCTTCATACTATGGTGTCCCAACTATTCTTCTGAATTTGGCTCGGCAGGATTGATTTGCCCAGACCCTTGATGACTAATGTCTTGTGCGCCCGGTTTGTCCACCAAGCCGGTCACAAGCAGGGTGATTTCCACGCGGCGGTTACGCGCGAGGTTTTCCGCACTGCTGTTTTCAACAATAGGGTTGCTGGCGCCACGGCCTTCGGAACGGATGCGGCTGCCCTCATTGATGTACTTCATGAGGATGGTCCGAACGGCGTCGGCACGCGCCTGAGACAGGTGCCAGTTGGAAGGATAGGTTAAGCTGTTAATGGGTCTGTCGTCGGTGTAACCCGCCACCACCACTTGGCCCTCAACGCTGTTCAAGGCCTGACTCACACGGGCAAGAACGGGGAAGTATTGGTCACGCACGTCGGCAGAACCCGACTCAAATAAGCCATCGCCCATAATCGTGATGGTGCTGCGGCCCATTTCGTCTTTAACCTGCACCAGGTTACGGTCGATTTCATTTCTCAAGAACGGCGTCAAATAAACCGTCTTGCCGGCCACCGGAGTGTCTTGCGCAAATTCGGGCAAGCTTAGGCTGCTGATCTGTGTGCTGACGGTGTCAAACTGACTGGCCAAGCGCCAAGACAGCAAGGCATACAACACCGCAAAGAACAGCAAGATAAACACGCCGCAGACCCACCATGGAATGCTGAGCTTGTTTTTGGCCGCGGCCTGAGTCATTGCCTGCTGTCTGTCGACCAAGGCAAATGGCTTCAGTGGCTTATACTGTGTAATCAACTGATACAATTCACGCTTCAAGCGCTCAACCTGTATTTCGCCATCGTTTAACACTTGATACTTACCCATATAGCCAAACGACAGGCAGTAATACATGAGCTCAATCAAATCCAAATGTTTTTTAGGATCTTGTCGCAGCTTGGCCAACAGTTCAAAGAACTGTTCCCCACCCCAAGTCTCATCGTGAAAAGTCACCAATAGACTATGACTGGCCCAGTTTTCATCGGCCCATCCGGCCCGCGCAGCAAATTCGTCCACCAAGGTGCACAAACAGTAGCGTGCGGCTTTGACGGTTTCATAAGGCGCCCCTTGACGTTCGGCCTGCTCCTCAAAGTCTTTAATGGTTTCAGAGAACTTGTGCAACAACACGGTTGAAGACAGCGCGCTTTGCGTGTGCTTCATGCTGTTGACCAGAATCAAAATGGGTTTTGCCGCCGTCAATAAAGGATTGGCAAGCGCTGGTCTTGCCGCACTCCCCTCCATTAAGGCTTCTTGACCCATGGCCTGTTTAGAAATAGTTTCTTGCATAGATTTAACCCAAACTCTTAAGGCTTAATAGCCCAAAATTCAACATCTAAATTAGGAAAGTCACCGGCTAAGTGAATCGCCATGCCTGATGAAACATCAAACATGTCCCACATCTCAGTTTGCTTATCCAACTCGAAATAACTGTAGCCCGAGTGATACGGCAGCTCTCTGGGCACCACAGACAGGGTGTTCACCTTCACCCCTGGCAGGTGGTAGGCCACCAGATCGCGTACTTTATCCACGGTACTGATTTTCATCACGCTCGGAATGCGCTGACGCAAGACCTCGCTTGGCATGTCGGCCTTAATCGCCAACACAAAAGAGGCGCTGGCCAACAGGCTGACGTCCGGCGTCTGGGCCACTCGGGTGGCTTCATCGCGCAACTCTAGCGGAATGCGAATGGCGCGTTGCTCGATCATCACCGACAGCGTGCGGCGCAAATAAGCCACCAGCGTGGCGAAACACATTTGCAGGTTGTTGTGCTCGTAAACGGGAAACCCCTCGGCTTTTTTGCTTGGGGTAAACGTCATCAAGTCGGCGCACAGCTTAGACAGGTTCACAAACAGCTGCTCAGGGTGGGTTTGTCGCGCGCCCTCATGCTCATGCTGGACATACACGCTGTAGCGATTAATCACCTGCAGCATTAAAAAATCACGGACTTCAGCGCTGCCGCCGGCACCCGGATCATTCAAATGCTCGGCCATGGCATGGCCTTTTTGGCGCAGCAGCCCATTGATCTCAGAAATATAGGTGCTTAAGGGGGCACAGCCTTGGCTATTGAGTACGGGCGGGATGAATCCTTCATCCAACACCACGGCCTGATCGGCACTACAGTGCTTGATGTAGGCAATGGGCAACGACAAGTACGCATCCGTAACGTCTTTGGACAACAGCAAAACGGGGTTACTCTGACCCAACGCCACCGACCTTGTGCCCAGAGACACATTGCTGCTGTCATGCAAATCTTTTAACACTTCCTTGTAGCGCTTGTGCCCAGAGGCCACGTCATCATGCTGCACCTCATCGGTGCTCAAGGAGGCACGCGGCCAGGCCAAACAAACCGTCATGTCTTGAGTGTGTGCGGGGACAATGAGGCTGAGCTGACCACACACTTTTTCGTTTAGCGAAAAAAGAGTGCCATCAGGAAACACGCCCTCGGCTTGGCGGATGCCAATCTGCCCCGCTTTTAAGCCAGATCGCTCCACCTCAAGCTGCGTCCACCCCCAGTAGTAACCCTGCAATACATGCATGCTGTGACGGTCTATCGACTCCACATATCGCTCAAACTGCTGAAAATGCTGAGGGCAGATAAACACGCCCTCAGACCAAACCACCTTGTCTTCGATTGCCATCCTGATTACCTTATTGTGTACCGTACATGAGATCTCGTTATTTAATCGGTGCCACCAACGGCGCACCCACCACGTCTGGCACCAAGATGCCTTCGCTTAAGTCCGCTTTTTTGCCATCGGTCAAGCGCGGTTCGCCATCTTTGGGCTTCTCTGTCCCCGCTGCCTTGCGCTCTTTCTTAACCGACTTCATGTCGTCTTTGCCAACCTTGTAAATACCGTCGGCATTAATCTGTAAATAGAGGTAATCGCCCCCAACCTGAAACCATTTTTTATCCTGTTTCACGAGGGTTAACTTCCACTTCTTTTCGTCATACTCTCGGTAGCCCGCCACAATGCCAACGTACTTCGTGTGCGAATCCAACTGCATGGTTAAATTCATGAGCGCACCTGGCCGAACCATGTGGCGATCGCGCTGAATCAATTTATCCCCCAAGGATTCCTCAGCATTATCTGCCAAATCAAAGTAGTCACTCTGATTAAATTCATGATTGGCCGTCAGCTGATATACGTCTAAACGCACAGGTGAAGGCCGTCCAGAAATACTTCGATTAACGTCCTCAGCCACCAATACGC
>JAGNPU010000264.1 GCA_017989485.1 Neisseriaceae bacterium | reverse complement strand
GCACTATCACAAAGCCGCGGGCAAGGACCGTCGATTTGGCTTATAATTGAATCCTATTGCTTTTAATCAACACAGGATGTTTGTGCCCCATGTTTGACATTAATTCCCATGAAGCCCGCCAGTTTTTCGCCAACGTGTGGGCCAACCGCTTTGCCCCTCATTTGGATGCGCTGCAAACCCGCGTTCTTGAGATTGTTTTGGCCCATCCTGAATACCATGTTTATCTTGAAAAAATAGACGACTACGTCGACTATCAATGGTTGCCCGAACATGGCCAAACCAATCCGTTTTTACATATTTCGCTACACCTGTCGCTCAAAGAACAGGTGGGCATCGACCAGCCGTTTGGCATTGCCGATATTCATCAAAAACTAGTACAAAAACACGGTGATTGGCATGCCGCCGAGCACATGATGATGGACGCCCTGGTGGAAACCATATGGCAGGCCCAAAAACATGGGCAAGGCTTAGATGTGAACAACTACATGACTTATTTGCGCCGCCTGGTCGATTTGGGCCAAGAAGACAATGCGCGCCTAAACCCACACGAGGTTTAAGCCCTCCCGTGCGCTCAACGACACGCCAGCCTTAATCAGGCTGGCCGCGCGTATAGATAAGCAAGCGACCGCGATACGGCTCGTGGTTGCTGGTGCCGGTCAGCCGCGTGTGCTCGATTAAGGCAAAATCATGGTGGGCCATGTGCCTGGTGAGGTGGTTGTGATAGCCTCGGTTAGGGTCTACCACCCACACCGTACACTGGTCTTCGGCAAATTGATGGATGAAAGCCGCCACCTGAACCGCACTACACGGCTCATACAGCACGTCACTGGCCATGATGTGGTCAAACTTGCCCGACAATAGGGGGGCATTCGTGTCCTGCAGGCTGGCCGTCGGCACATTGCCCCACTGACCGTGTTTAAACCGGATATCGGGCAAATCATTCAGCGCCGTATTGACGTTGAGAAACTGACCGGCCAAGGGATGGCGGTCGCTGGCGGTGATGTTGCGGCCCATCAGCTGTGCCGTTAGGCTGGCGATGCCCAAACCACAGCCAATTTCTAATATTTTGCGGTGGCGGGCAATAGGGTGTTTAAGCAGATTCATGGCCAGCTGGATGCTCGATGGCCAGAGCATGCCAAACAGGGGCCAAGCCGCAGAGCAAATGCCCAAGCGTTGGGCCTTGTCCTCGGGATCATAAAACTGTTGCTGATTTAATAAAGACTGTATGGTAAACAATAAGTCGCGGTTAATTTCTACCGATTGTTGTTGGGTTTGATAAGTCTTCGTACTCTTGGATGCAGCATACATAAAGCCTCCTGACAGTATGAAACACCCCTTCACTATCGCAAACAATTGAGTATAAAGCGAATTTTTTATTAAAATAATTTAATAATAACATTCAATAGGCCAGCGTTCTGCCACCACCATAGGCCAGAACGCACACCCCACCATTCAGGCGACGGCGACACAACCCGCGTTCAGAATGGGAAAAAACAAAAACATTGCGACAGGAGACGCACCCCATGAGCCAGGACTACGTTCACTACGATTTAATTGACGCCCAACAAGGGCGTTTTGCGCTGCTGACCTTAGACAACAGCAGCCGCCTCAATGCCCACACGACCAAAATTGTGCGCGAAATGCACGCCTATTTAGACCAAATTGCCGACGACGACAGCATTCAATTCGTGCTGATCCGCGGCGCTGGCGAACGGGCATTTTGTGCCGGTGGCGACATTCGCGCCGTGCGTGAAGGAATTTTAAACGCCACCGCCGAGCGTGACGATGGCTGGACCTTCTTCACCACGGAATACCATTCTGTGCGCCGCCTGCGCAACTACCCCAAACCCATCATCAGCTTTGCCGGCGGCATCGTCATGGGCGGCGGCGTCGGCGTGATGCAGGCTTCGCGCTATCGCATCGTCACCGAAACCTCGGTGTTTGCCATGCCTGAAAGCCTGATCGGCCTATTTGCCGACGTGGCCATCGTCTATTTTTTAAGCCTGTTGCCTAAGCCCATGGGCCTGTTTTTGGCCTTAACCGGGGCACAACTGCCACCGCAGTCGGTGTTAAACCTTAATTTGGCCGACTTTGCCCTGCCCCAGGCCGACTTTGGCCTCATGGTCAACGCGTTTAAAGCCATGCGCTGGCAGACCGAAGGCATAGACAAGCAGCTAAACCTCAGCCTACGCCAGCTGGCCCGCCAGCAGGCCGTGGCCCTGGGCGATGACGTGACGGCAGGCAGCCTGGCGGTATTGCAGACGCTGATCACGGCAGACTTTAACGACACCTACCGCAATCTTTTGGCCTATGCCGAAACCGGCACCCACGCCTGGGTCAAACAGGCCTGCGCCAACATTGCCCAATGCTCGCTGTATAGCCTGGCCCTACATTGGTTATACTTTACGGAGTTCCAGCCGATGAGCTACCACGCGGCCTCAGACACCGACTTTCAGCTGGCCCATGCCCAATGCCATCGGGACAGCGATTTTGTCGAAGGCGTGCGCGCACGCATGGTCGACAAAGACTATGCGCCACAGTGGCGCTGGCCAACGGTAGACGACATCGACTGGGCCGAGCTTAGAGACTTATTTCAATAAGGAAACCACCCAATGACCATCGACACGGTTTTGTTTGATTTTGACGGCACCTTGCTCAACAGCAATGAGCTGATTGCGCAATCTCATCTCTACGTGTTGGATCATTATTATCCCGGCGTTTACAACCGCACATCGGTGCGCCAATTCAATGGTCCACCGCTGAGCAGCGTGTATGAACGGCTAGACCCCCTGCGCGCCGAGGACATGATGGCCCGCTACCGCAGCTTTGGCCATGACAAGCACGATGAGTGGGTGTCGCTGTTTCCCGACGTGGTGACAACCCTGGCCCAACTGCGCCGCGCCGGCAAAAAAATCGCCATTGTGTCGACCAAACGCAATCACATTCTTGACCGTGGCCTGGACTTATTCGCGCTGCGTGACCACGTCGACGTGGTCATCGGCGGCAGCGACTGCCTCTTGCACAAGCCCGACCCTGAACCCATCCACAAGGCCCTAGCGGCCTTAGGCAGCGAACCGGCCACCAGCATCATGGTGGGCGACAACTGGCAAGACATTGCCAGCGCCCACAACGCCGGCGTCAAAAGCGTGTTTGTGGCCTGGTCGGAAAAAACCCTTCACGACATTTTGCCCCACACCCCTGACTTTATGGTGCACAGCATGGCCGAGTTGGGGGACTGGGTTTGCCACCCCTCACCCCAGCCTCTTTCATCCACATAGCATGACAGTCTAAACCAAATCATTTATAATAAGCCCTTATTATTTATGCCAAAGCCTTATTTTGTCTCTTCTTGTCTCACCCCTTCATCGCTTTGCCCAACACACCCTCGTTCTGAAGGGGTTATTGCTTTGCGCCCTGGCCCTAGGCGGCATCGACGTTTGGCTAAGCCTAGACGAGCTGGCCTACATCCACACTTTAAACACGCAACACAGCCTATGGCCTGCTCACGATCAGCTCATGGCCCTCTATGCCTATCAGGGCCGCCACAACGTCTATACCGCTGTCAGTATGGGGATGAGCCTCATCATTGGGGTGGCCGTACTCGGCTGGCTGTATCGGGCCAAAACACTGTGTCTGCGCCTAGGTGCCCGTGACACTCGCTACACTCCTGCGGCAAGCGTCTTCT
>JAGNPU010000263.1 GCA_017989485.1 Neisseriaceae bacterium | reverse complement strand
TGTGCGTGGTGATGCTGTTTTGGCTGCCAGAGTCCTTACACTTTATGGTGGTCAAGGGCAAAGAGCCTGCCAAGATTGCGCACATATTGGCCAAGGTCACGGGGCGCCCTACGCCCGAGCAGGCCACCTTTGTGCTGCCTGAGAAACAAAACATTGGCAATCAAAAATCGGCTTTGGGTTTGATTTTTTCTAAGCCCTTTAGAATGACGACGCTGTCGCTGTGGGTGGCCTGTTTTACCAGCCTTTTGGTGTTTTACCTGCTGACCAGCTGGTTTACCACGCTGTTGCAAAACATAGGCTTTAGCCAAGCACAGTCGTTGCAGCTGGCCCCGATGTTCCCCCTGGGCGGTGCCGTTGGGGCGATTGTGATCGGCTGGTTAATGGACAAGTATCATGCCACCCACACCGTCATGTACAGCTATTTGGTGGCGGCCATTTTATTGGTGTTGACCGGCATGAATCATCAGCACACGGTGGCGTTTGCCGTGTTGATTTTCCTGACCGGTGCCATGGTCGGCGGTGCTCAGTCGGCCTTGCCAGCATTAACCGCCAGCTTTTATCCGGTGAAAGGGCGGGCCACCGGCGTGTCGTGGATGCACGGCATTGGCCGCTTTGGGGCCATTTTTGGGGCCATGATTGGCGGTGAGTTGCTGCGGCTGCAGTTGGACATGATCAGCATCTTCTTGCTGCTGGCCATTCCTGCTTTAATCACCACCAGTGCGCTGTTTGTGCTCAATGTGGTTAATAAGCGTAGCCAGAGGCAGGCGGCATTGGTGTCAGAGGCATAAGGCCGTCGTGCAGCACCAGACCACAGCACCCATGGCAACATGGGTGCTGTTTTATTCAGAGGCCGCGTGCCACCATATGCGCCATCATGGCGGCCAGTGCCATGGACAGGCTGGTGCTTAAGCCCCAGCTGGTCAAAATCGCATCCATGCTGTCGTTTGCCACCGAAGGGGTGCGTGTGCGGCCGACGATTTTACCGCCTAGGTAAGCATACAGGGCCGCCACGGCCATGGTGGCTGCCATGCCCAAAATGCCGCTCAGCAACAATAGCCATTGAATACCCCAGCTCATCCAGTAGGGCGCGGTTTGGCGATATAAGGCCAGCAGCAGCGTGCCGGAGGCCAGATGAAGGCATACAAACCCCCATTTGGTTTTGAGGGGTAGGGTGGCGTAAGACAGTTGGTGGGTGACGGTATGGGCAAATAAGCCCTGGGGCGAAAAATAATGCCCTTTTAAAAAACGGCCAGAAAGCCATGGGCAAATGAGGAGGAAGATATAGCCCAACATTATGTTGATGAATAAATCATTAAAGCTTAAGTCGTCGTTAGGGCTTAGGATGGCCATCAGCAATAGGCTGCCTAAAATAAGGACGGTGCTGCCGCCTGCCACAACAATGATGATGAGTAGGGATTTGAGGGGGCTGTGGGTGGGCTTCGGTAACATCATGGTGTTGGGTGGCAAAAAGAGGGGGAAGGATTAAAAAAAACTGGCTATGCCCTGGCCCAATCAAGATTGGGGCAGCAGCACAGCCAGTGGGCCAGCCTTAGGGTTCAGGCTTACTTTTTGTCTTTCTTGTCGGCGTCTTTACCCGCGTCTTTGCCAGGCTTGTTCACCGCCAGGCCGATAGACTTTTGCCACTCGACTGGGTTTTTGATCAACTCAATCGCCCGAGCCAGCTGTGCGTCTTTGCTGGGGTTAGGGTCGCGTGGGTCGACGTCAGGGTTTTTGGCCGTGTCTTTGGCGGCGGCTTTTTTGTCGTCTTCTGCTTTTTTGGCTTCGGCTTCACGTTCGGTCTTTTTCAGTTCAAGCTCGGCACGTTCTTCGTCGCTGAGCGACAGCTTGCCTTTGACTTCGGTATCGCCATTAGGGTTAGAGATATGGCCGCTGAGGTCGGCTTCACGCATTTCCAATAAACGGTCTTTGTCCTTTACCAACACGTCGGGCACAATGCCGCGCGCTTGGATAGAGTGGTTATTGGGCGTGTAGTACAGCGCCGTGGTGATTTTCAAGCCGCCGCCGTTGCTTAGGGGCAATACGGTTTGTACCGAGCCCTTACCAAAGCTTTGGGTGCCGACGATGACGGCACGTTTGTGGTCTTGCAGGGCACCGGCCACAATTTCAGAGGCGGAAGCCGTGCCTGAGTTGGTCAGAATCACCACCGGCATGTCTTTGGCTTCGGCAGGGGCGTTGATTAAGGGGTCTTTTTGTGACGCCTGGCTCAAATAGTCTTGGGCTCGGGCTTTGAGGGTCATTTTAATCTCTTCGCCACGGCCTTTGGTGCTCACCACCAAAGCATCTTGGGGCAAGAAGACGGCAGACACGCCCACGGCGCCGTTTAAGATGCCGCCCGGATCGTCACGCAAGTCCAGCACCAGGCCTTTTAAAGGGCCTTTGTTCTGGGTGCGTAGGCTATTCAAGGCGGCCACCAGATTGGCGGTTGTTGGGTCTTGGAATTGGGCAATGCGCACGTAGCCATAATCTTGTTCCAGCAGCTTGCTGCGCACGCTCTGGGTTTTGATGATGGCACGGGTCAGCTCAATCACAATGGGCTGTGGGTTTTCGGCGCGAGAAATGGTCAGCTTGATTTTGGTGCCGGCCTTGCCGCGCATCAGTTTGACCGCTTCAGACAGGGCGAGCCCTTGCACGTTGGTGTCGTTGATTTTGACGATGAGGTCGCCACTTTTGACGCCGGCTTTTTCTGCCGGGGCGCCTTCAATCGGGGAAATCACGCGCACCAGGCCGTTTTCGGCGCCGACTTCTAGGCCTAGGCCACCAAACTCACCGCTGGTGTTTTCCTGTAGGTCTAAAAAGCCTTTGGTGTCCATGTATTCAGAGTGTGGGTCTAAGCTAGACGCCATGCCTTTGATCGCATTTTCAATCAGCTTGGCATCGGGTTTGTCCTCGACGTATTCGGCCTTAATGCGTCCGTAGACTTCCGCGAACGTTCTTAAGTCTTGTACCGGCAAATTGGTGTCACTGGCTTGATTGGCATGGGCCTGTAGGCTAATGCTCAAGCCTATGCCGGTTAAGGCGCCGACGCAATATAAAGCAATTTTTTTAACAGTAGGGTAAGACATAAGTTCCTCTTCGGAAAAAGTAGTGCAAGAGATGCGCCTAAGGGGGTTAGTTTACCCTAGACGCATCTTAAAGTGGCACAAAGTTCGTATTATATTAATTGGTCCAGGTCAGCGGGTTGATGGCCTGGCTCAAGTAACGAATTTCAAAGTACAGGCCGGTTTCGCCGCTGGCCAAAGCGCCCGTTACGCCAATTTTTTGGCGATTATTGAGGTGTTGGCCCACGCTGACTGAGATTTGGCTCAGGCCGGTGTACACGCTTAAGTAATTATTACCATGGTCAACGATGACGGTTTGACCATAGCCCTGTAAATCATTCGCGTAAGCGACCTCACCGCTGGCCACCACCGCCACGCTTTGGGGCGCCGTGCCGATGAAGAGGCCTTTCCAAGAGCCACCCGACGGTTTAGGGGTGCCATAGCGGCCAATCAGTTTGCCCTGCACGGGCAGTTGGATCTGGCCTTGCTTGCGGCTAAAATTGTCTGGTTTTGGCTGTGCTGGGGGCGTTGGGGGCGTGGGCGCCACGACAACGGGTGCCGCCGGCACAGTCGAACCAGTGGGTTCGACAGCCGTTTGCGCAGACAGTTTCTTGGCATCGGCATTTT
>JAGNPU010000262.1 GCA_017989485.1 Neisseriaceae bacterium | reverse complement strand
GGATAGCCCAGCAGCAAGCACAACACCGTGGTGAAAAAAGCCACCTTAATCGACGACCAGTAGGTCAGCAGATAAATGTTGCCACCGCCGTTTTCGGCAAAGGGGTTCACAATCCGCGCCAGGGTTTTGCCGAAGTCGGTGAAGATGTCGACGTAGTTATGGTAGTTGAGGGTGATGGCCAAATTGCCCATGTCGCCATCGTTGATGAACAGCGGCGTGTAGGGCGGAATGTCTAGCTCCTGGTCGGCAAAGCTGATTTTGAGCACGATGATGAACGGCACCAAAAACAGCAGCAATAGCCACACATAGGGCACGCCAAACACCAGGCCGCGGCCCAAATGTATTTTTTTAGGTTTCCACTTGCTTAATTTCATGAACGGCCCCCTTATCGAGTCAGCACAATAGGCAGGCTGGCGCGCCAGCTGATGTGGACGGTGTCTTCCCAGGTGGGCGGGGTTTCATCGAGTAAATACCAGCGTGACGACACCACCGAGCTTTTGATGATGCGGCCATTGGGCAGCTGCACGTGGTAAATGGCAGAGCTGCCTAAGTAGGCAATCTCTTTGACCACGCCTTGGGCGTAGTTATAGCGGGTGTCCTGCGGCGGCTCTTTTTCTAAGCGCACGTCTTCAGGGCGCACGCTGACCCAACGTTCTTGACCCACGGCGCCACTGAGGCCGTGCGGCAACATGATGAGGCTGTCAAAGTCTGGGCTCTTGAGTTCCACCCTATCGGCTTCTTCCAATACAATCTCGCCCGAAATAATATTGGTTTCGCCGATGAATTCTGCGGTAAAGCGGCTAGACGGGAAGTCGTAGATTTCGCTGGGCGTGCCCACCTGCATCAGCTGGCCTTCTGACATAATGGCAATGCGGGTGGCCATGGTCATCGCTTCTTCTTGGTCATGGGTCACCATCATGCAGGTCACGCCCACTTTTTCCAAGGTGTTGACCAATTCAAACTGGGTTTGCTGGCGCAGCTTTTTGTCTAGGGCGCCTAGGGGCTCGTCTAACAGCAATAATTTAGGGCGCTTGGCCAGGCTGCGGGCCAGGGCCACGCGCTGCTGTTGGCCACCAGAAAGCTGATGCGGTTTGCGCTTGGCAAACTTGGACATTTGCACCAGCTTGAGCATTTCTTCCACGCGGGCGGTAATGTCGGGCTTGCTGAGCTTGTCTTGGATCAGGCCAAAAGCCACGTTTTGTTCTACCGTCATGTGCGGAAACAGGGCGTAGCTTTGAAACATCATGTTGATGGGGCGGTCGTAGGGCGCCAGCTTGGTGATGTCTTGGCCATCGAGGATGATTTTGCCTGCGGTGGGGGTTTCCATACCGGCCAACATGCGCAGCAAGGTCGACTTACCGCAGCCAGAACTGCCTAAAAGCGCGAAAATCTCATTCTTTTCAATGTTTAGGTCTATGTGGTCGACGGCATAATTATCGCCAAACTGCTTGACGATCCCTTGAATTTGCAAGTAAGAGGTGTTGCTGGTTGCTTTATTTACCTGTTGGGTCATGGTGGGCAAACTCCATAAAGGGTGCTTGTGCAAACAAGCTAATTATTCGTTCTGATTAGGGTGGCTTCTTTTCAGGTTGTTTTTGTATGGCCTCTTGGCCGGTGCATGTCAAAATGCAAGGGGCGATTGTATGCGAACAGACCTATGCTCGCAATGAAAATCATCACGCAGCATTAAAGGTAAGAAAATAGGGCGGCCATGCCATTGAGGTGTTGATTACCATAACATACCCCCTTTGGGGAAAGAAAGGTTTGTCCGGCTTATTTGCGCCATTTGACATTAAAAAGGCCAGTAGCCGAGATTTTTTGAGTGGCAAAGCCACTAGGCGGCCTGACTATTTTAACAAGTAGGCATTTAAAATAAAAACACCATTGCGCAAAAGTGTTTCATTTTGGTGTCAAAACAGCGCCCGTGGGGCCGGCACCCGGTACCGGGCCGTGGCTGAATCAGCCCGTCTGCTGTGTTTTGGCCGTGGCAAAAGCGAGAAAACCGTCAAAAGATCGTGTTACACTAACGGCCTAATAGGCCTTCAGGCCCATGATGATAATGACAATAACAGGAGACAGTATGAGACAGCGTTTGCCCCTATCCGTAGGGCACATAACGGCCGCAATGGTGGCCTTATTGGTAAGTTACGGTAGCTCTGCCGTGGTGGTGTATCAGGCCGCTTCGGTATTTAATCCCAGTGCCGCCGAGCTGGCGTCATGGTTTTGGGCCTTGGCCATTGGTTGTGGGGTGGGCAGCATCGCCCTTTCATTAAAGTATAAAGTCCCGATCTTACTGGCCTGGTCGACGCCAGGCGCGGCCTTAATCATCGCCAGCGTGTCGGGCGTGTCTATGCCGGCTGCGATTGGGGCCTTTATGTTTGCGGCCGCCTTGATGGTGTTGTTTGGCGTCACCGGCTGGTTTGAGTGGATTACCAAGAGCATTCCTTCTAGCCTGGCGGCGGCCATGCTCAGCGGGGTTTTGTTGAAGTTTGGCACCGACATCTTTTTGGCCATGCAAGAACAAACCATCATGGTGTGCCTGATGTTGGCGGTGTTCTTGCTCAGCAAAATCCGCCTGCCGCGCTACAGCATTATTTTGATGATGGCCACCGGCCTCATCTATGCCTCGGCCGTTGGCCTGTTTAAGGTGAATAATATTGAGTGGGGCTTTAGCCTGCCGGTGTTGATGATGCCAAGCTTAGACATCCAGGCCTTGATCAGCGTGGGGCTGCCGCTGTTTATTGTGACCATGGCCACTCAAAACATTCCCGGCATTGCGATTTTGCGCAGCCATGGTTATGAAGTCCCGGCTTCGATGGTGATGACGAAGGTGGGCGTGATCAGCCTTATCCTCGCGCCTTTTGGCAGCTTTATGGTGAATTTGGCCGCCATCTCGGCCGCGATTTGCATGGGCCCCGACGTCGACAAAGACCCTAGTCGGCGTTATATGGCGGCGGTTTGGGCCGGGGTAGGCTATGTGTTTTTGGCGTTCCTAGGCGGCAGCGTGGTGTCGCTGTTTGCGACCATGCCGCCGATTTTGGTGATGGCCTTGGCGGGCTTGGCCCTATTGGCCACGATAGGCGCCAACCTCAGCACGGCTTTGGCCGATCATCAAAATCTAGATTCCGTGGTGTTGACGGTATTGATGACGGCGTCAGGCGTGTCTTTCTTTGAAATCGGCAGCGCATTTTGGGGCCTGCTGTTGGGCCTGCTGGTCTACCACGCAAACCGTTATTTACGCCGTCGTCGGCGCGAGGACTAGGCTGCTTTGTCCAAATCATGATCAACCAACATCCCTGCCGCGGCAGGGATGTTGGTTTGTGTGGGTGATCGCTTAAAACGTGCCCGGATAGGCCCCCCCATCAATCAATAGGTTTTGCCCGGTGATGTAGCCGGCCTGAGCGCTGCACAAATAGGCACAGGCGGCCCCGAATTCATCGGGGTGGCCAAAGCGTTTGGCGGGAATGCCTTGTTCTCGCTCGGCGCGCACGTCGGCCAGGCTCAGGTTATGTTGTTGCGCGACCGCACTCAAGGTGGTGGTGATGCGGTCGGTGTCAAAGGAGCCGGGCAATAGGTTATTAATGGTTACCCCGTGGGCGACGGTGGTGCGGGCGAGGCCCGCGACAAAGCCGGTTAGGCCAGAGCGGGCGCCATTAGACAGCCCCAATACGTCAATAGGGGCTTTGACGGCGCTGGAGGTAATGT
>JAGNPU010000261.1 GCA_017989485.1 Neisseriaceae bacterium | reverse complement strand
CCCAAAACTCAGTCGCTTGCTGCGATAAGATCCTGATTATTATGTTATGATTCATTTATAAGACTTCAATAATAACCACACTATCAATAATGAAAAGGGTACAACATGCTGACAGACGCCTTTGGTCGCACCGTTGACTATCTCCGCATTTCAGTGACCGATCGTTGTGATCTGCGCTGTACCTATTGCCTGCCAAAAGGCTTCCACGGTTTTGCCACACCGAAACACTGGCTGACCCTAGAAGAGACCGCGCGCATCGCCCAAGCCTTTGCTCGCCTGGGCACCAAGCGTTTTCGCATCACCGGCGGTGAACCGCTGCTGCGTAAAGGCTTAACCGAACTCACCCGCGCCATCAGTGCCGCCCCCGGCGTGGAAGACATTTCCATGACCACCAACGGCACCCAGCTGACCAAACATGCCCATGAGCTGCGCGCCTCTGGCGTGAAGCGCCTCAACATCAGCCTCGACTCATTGCGCAGCGACTGCGTCAAAGAGATCACCGGCGCCGACTGCCTGCCTAAGGTGTTAGAAGGCATCCGCACCGCCAAAGAGGCGGGCTTTGACTTCATCAAAATCAATATGGTGCCCCTAGCCGGCATCAACGACCTAGACCTAGACGACATGGTGGCGTTTTGCATCGAACACGGGTTTATTTTAAACCTGATCGAAGCCATGCCCATGGGCACAACGGGCCAACAACATGCCCACGTGAGCCTACAGCCCGTACTGCAAACCCTACAGGAAAAGCACAACCTGATTGCCAGCACCCGTAAAATCGGCGGCGGTCCGGCCAAATACTGGCAAAGCCAAGACGGCGGCTTTACCCTAGGCCTGATCACCCCGATGAGCCAACACTTCTGTGAAACCTGCAACCGCGTGCGCCTGTCGGTGACCGGTGACTTGCATTTATGCCTGGGCCAGGAAGACAAAGTGCCGCTGCGTGACTTACTGCGTTCGGGCGTCAGCGATGCCGAGCTAGAACAGGTCATCCGCGATGCGGTGATGAAAAAACCGGAAAAACACGAGTTTGTGGAAAACCCCACCAAAATCATTCGCGTCATGGCCATGACCGGCGGCTAAGCCAGCGCCCACCCTCGTTCTTAGCCCAAGGCAATGCCGCATCCGCGCATTGCCTTCTTGCCTTCTCGCGCCCAGGCCTCATCTTAAGCTTAGACTTTGGCGCATATTTAGCGTAAAATTCGCCATCTGTTGGCATGCCTGCTGTATCCGCGTGGCCACATCCTTATATTTTCCATTCAGACAAAAGACCGCCATGATCGAAGCCGAAATCATCAACCAACTACACCACGCCCTAGACGACCTAGCCGAACGCAGTCGTGACATTCGGGGGTATCTTTGACTACGACGGCAAAAAAGACCGTCTAGAAGAAGTCGTTGGCTTAAGTGAAGACCCAGATCTTTGGAACGACCCCAAAAAAGCCCAAGAAATCGGCAAGGAGCGCAAGCTGCTTGAAGGCGTGGTTTTGACCTTGGATGCGCTGTCTAGCGGCATTGAAGACAATTTAATGCTGTTGGAGATGGCGGTTGAAGAACAGGATGAAGAAGCGTTTGCCGCCATTCAGGCCGACGTCGCTGGCCTAGAAAAACAGCTGGCCGACTTAGAATTCAAGCGGATGTTCAACCAGCCCATGGACCCGAACGCCTGCTTTATCGACATCACCGCCGGCGCCGGCGGCACCGAGGCAGAAGACTGGGCCGGCATGTTATACCGCATGTATTTGCGCTATGCAGAACGCAAAGGCTTTAAGGTTGAGGTTTTAGAAGAAGACGAAGGCGACATCGCCGGCATTAACCGCGCCACGATTAAAGTAGAGGGCGAATACGCCTACGGCCTGCTGCGCACCGAAACCGGCGTTCACCGTCTGGTACGGGTATCCCCTTTCGACTCTAACGCCAAACGCCATACCTCGTTTTGTTCTGTGTTTGTGTACCCAGAGGTGGATGACAGCATTGAGGTGGACATCAACCCAGCCGACCTGCGCGTCGACACCTACCGCGCCAGTGGCGCCGGTGGTCAGCACATTAACAAAACCGACTCGGCCGTGCGCATTACCCACAACCCAACGGGCGTGGTGGTGCAATGTCAAAACGACCGCTCACAGCACCGTAACCGCGATGAAGCGATGAATATGCTGCGTGCCCGCCTGTTTGAATTAGAGCTCCGCAAACGCAGCGAAGCCAAGCAAAGCTTAGAAGACAGCAAATCCGATGTGGGTTGGGGCCATCAAATTCGCTCCTATGTGTTTGACCAGTCCCGCATCAAAGACTTACGCACCAGCTATGAGGTTGGCAACATCAAAAACGTCATGGACGGCGACCTAGATGGCTTTATTGCCGCCAGTTTAAAACAAGGTGTCTGATGATCAGGTAGCCCAATCGGCTACCTGATTTTTTGCCCCTTGACCCCAGGAACTTACTAAAAGAGACCCGCATGTTAAACCCAATCATTGCCCTTTCCCCTTTAGATGGCCGCTACGGCAAACAAGTTGAAACATTACGCCCTATTTTTTCAGAATTCGGCCTAATGAAATACCGTGTTCAAGTCGAACTGGAATGGCTTAAAGCCCTTTCTCGCAACCCTAAAATCCAAGAAGTGCCTGAGTTTAGCGAATTCACCCTTAAAGAAATCGACCAGGTCATTGCCGAATTCTCTTTGGATGATGCCGAAGCGGTGAAGGCCATTGAAGCGCGCACCAACCACGACGTCAAAGCCATTGAATACTGGTTGAAAGAACGCTTTAGCGCCGTTCCTGAAGTCTTGGCCGTCAGCGAATTCATCCACTTTGCCTGCACCAGTGAAGACATCAACAACTTAAGCCACGCCTTAATGTTGAAAGCCTCTCGCGATGAAGCGATTAAGCCCGCCCTGGCCGCCATCGTCGACCGCCTGACCGCCATGGCGCACGAGTTTGCCGCCATGCCAATGATGAGCCGCACCCACGGCCAGCCGGCCACCCCAACGACGTTAGGCAAAGAACTGGCCAACGTGGTGGCGCGCCTACACCGTCAAATCGACGCCCTGAGCGCCCAAACCTTTTTGGGTAAAATCAACGGCGCCGTCGGCAACTACAACGCCCACATGGTGGCCTATCCTGAAGTGGACTGGGAAGCGCATTGCCAAAGCTTTGTTGAAGGCTTAGGCATTGGCTTTAACCCCTACACCATCCAAATTGAGCCACACGACTACATCGCGGAATACTTCCACGTGGTGAGCCGCATCAACACCATTTTGATCGACTTTAACCGCGACGTGTGGGGCTATATTTCTTTGGGCTATTTCAAACAAAAAGTCAAAGCCGGCGAAGTGGGCAGCTCTACCATGCCACATAAGGTCAACCCCATCGACTTCGAAAACTCTGAAGGCAACTTGGGTCTGGCCAATGCCGTCTTGGGCCATCTGGCCGAAAAACTGCCGGTATCACGCTGGCAGCGCGACCTGACCGACAGCACCGTATTGCGCAATATGGGCGTGGGCCTAGGCTATTCGGTATTGGGCTGGAGCGCACACCTGCGCGGCTTGAACAAGCTGGAAACCAACGCCGCCGCCCTACTGGCCGACTTGGACGCCACCTGGGAGCTATTGGCTGAGCCCATCCAAACCGTGATGCGCCGTTATGCGGTTGAAAACCCATACGAACAGCTAAAAGACTTAACCCGCGGCAAAGGCGGCATCACGCCGGCCACCCTAGAAGTGTTCATCAACGGC
>JAGNPU010000020.1 GCA_017989485.1 Neisseriaceae bacterium | reverse complement strand
GGGATACAAGGAGGGTTGTCGCAGTGGTTGCACAGGCGCGGCAACACCACGTTGGTGGCGCGGCCGGTTTTTTGTTCCACGACCTGGTATTGCCGCACCGTGGTGCGAAACTGGCCCGGCGGCATTTGGTTTTCCACCGAGCAGCTGACGGTGCAGGCCTGACAGCCGATGCAGCGGCGCAGGTCGATCAACATGCCGTAGCGTTTGTGCCCATCGCCTTCTCTGCGGGCGGGCTGTGACCCCATCCCCGCCTCGGCCAGCGGCACCAGCGCCGCGCCGGCGGTGAGCGTCGCCATGTTTTTTAAAAAGCCCCGTCTTAATGCATCCATGCCTGTCTCCGAATATCAAACTTGCGTTCACCAACAATCTGCCTTATTTTGTCTTATCCCTAGATTTATACTATTGTGGTTTCCCACATAGCCGGTAGGGCTTTGACAAAAGGCAAGCAAAGAATTGATGATGATGAAAAAACGAGGCATAGGCCGCTATATGATGCTGGCTTTAGCGCTGCTATTGGGCTGGGCACCGCTGTGGGCCGAGGCCAAAACCTGGCACTTGGGCATATTGGCCCAGCGCGGCCTGGCCCGCACCGAAGCCGACTGGCGGCCGTGGCTTAACTGGCTCAACCAGTCTCTGCCCGGCGAGCAGTTCGAGCTGGTGCCGCTGGACTTAAAGGGCTTACAAAGCGCGGTAGAAGAAGGCAAGGTTGACTTGGTGTTGAGCAATCAGGCCCAGTTTTTACAGCTGTCGTCGGCCCAGCCCGTCCACTGGTTGGTGTCCCTGCGTGACCTGCGCCAAATCCACAGCAGCATGCCCAACGAAGGGCGGACCGGCAGCGTGATTTTGGTGCGCAAAAGCAGCCCCTATACCAGCATCGAATCGCTGCAAGGCCAGCGGGTGGCCGCCGTTGACGAACAGGCCTTTGGCGGCTACTTATTGGGCTTTAAGGTGTTTTTAGACCACGGCCTACGCGCCCACAAAGACTATCAGGTGCGCTTTACCGGCTTTCCCATTGACCGTACCCTAGAAGCCCTCGGCAGCCAGCAGGTCGACGCGGCCATCGCCCCCGTGTGCCTGTTGGAAAACATGGCCGCCGAAGGCCAGCTCAATGCCGACGACTTTCGCGTATTGGGCTCTATGCCCAACCGCATCGGCTGCCTGTCCAGCACCTTATTGCTCCCTAACTGGGCCCTGGCGGCCATGCCCGACGTCCCGCTGGCGCTGTCCAGCAAGCTCACCAGCCTGTTGCTGAGCCAGTCACCGCCGGACTTGCCGCAGTGGACGCCGCCGGTGTCGACCATGTTGGCCGAAGACATTTTGCGCAGCATTAACCGCCACCCCCACCAGCAAACCTTTTGGCAGACCATGGCCTTTTGGGCCCAGCAATACTCGATCGAGCTGGCGCTGTTTGTGGCGCTGGTGGTCTTGATGTGCCTCAACCATATATGGATCGGCTATATGGCCCATCGCAAAACCAAGCAGCTGGCCCAGGCCTACGAGCGCATGCGTGAATATGAACAGGCATTGGCCCATCAAGACCGCATCAGCATCCTCGGCGAAATGGCCTCTGGCTTTGCCCATGAAATCAATCAGCCGCTGTCGGCCATTCGCCATTACGCCGAGGGCAGCGCCTATCGTCTACAGGTCAACGACCCCGACAATATGGCCTTGCCCATTTTCAAGAAAATCATCGGCCAGGTACAGCGCTGTACCGACATCATGAACAACCTCAGAAGCTGGGCCAAGCGTGACGAACAGCAGCCCGCCGTGACGGTGAATTTGGCCCAGCAGTTTCAACACACCGTCTCCTTCATCCAGATGCAAAACCGCCATAAGGACTGCCACATCACGATTAAGGCCGAAGCCGACCTGACGGTGTATATGGTGCCCAGCGTGTTGGAGCAGGTGTTGTGCAACTGCGTGCTGAACAGCATTCAGGCTCAAGCCACCGAGGTCCACATCACCGCCTATCGCCACGAAGGCCGGGTCAACATCGATTTGTCTGACAACGGCGATGGCTTTGCGCCGGAACAGCTGGCGTTTCCCTTTGTGCCGTTTCGCACCACCAAGCTGGAAGGCCTAGGCCTAGGCCTGGTGATTTGTGAGCGCCTCATCCTGTCGCAAGGCGGTACCTTTACCCTGGGCAACCGCTTGGATGGCAACGGTGCCGTGATCACCCTCACCCTCCCGAGCGCAGCGGCTTAGTGGTATCCTAGGGCGAGTATTTAATGAAAGCAGACATGTTAAAAGTACACATAGTTGACGACGACCGCTCGGTGCGTGAGGCCTGCCATTTTCTTTTAGAAAGCCTAGGTTATGAGCCCACCTGCTGGGCCGACGGCCAAAGTTTTTTGAACGGCGCCCCCCTGCACGACAAGGGCGTGGCCATCTTGGACATGCGCATGCCCAACCTGACCGGCAGCCAGGTACACGAGCAGCTCAAAGCCGTCGACAGCACCTTGGCGGTGATTATTTTGACCGGCCACGGCGAAGTCACCATGGCGGTGAACGAACTCAAGGCCGGCGCCGTTGATTTTTTACAAAAGCCCGTGTCCATGGGCCTGTTGATGAACGCCATGGCCCAGGCCACCGAATACACCAGCAGCCGCTACGAAGCCCATCAATTGGCGACCCGCTATGCCCTGCTCAGCCCGAAAGAGCAAAGCGTGGCCAGCCTGGTGGCGGCCGGCAAAACCAACCGCATGATTGCCGATGAGCTGTGCGTGTCGGTGCGCACCGTCGAGGTACAACGCGCCAGCGCCATGGAAAAAATGGGCACAGACACCCTGGCGGCTTTTATCCAAGGGCTACAGATTTTGGCTCAGGAGAAAGCATGAGCGCCATCAGCATTCGCGCAGCCCAGGCAGCCGAACGAGACGCCCTGGTGGCCCTATGGTGGGCCTCGGCCCGCGCCACCCACGACTTTGTCCGCGCCGCCGACTGGGATGCCTATCGGCCCATGGTGGCAGAGGCCTTGATCAGCGCAGAGGCCTATGTGGCCCTTGGTGTCGACCAAGCGCTATTGGGATTTATGGCCTTAGACCTGAACATGGTTGACATGCTGTTCGTGGCGCCAACGGCGTTACGCATGGGCGTGGGCCGCCAGCTATTGGCCTTTGCCCAGGACCTGAAAGGCCCGCTCAAGGTCGACGTCAATGAACAAAACCAGCAGGGCGTGGCATTTTATCTGGCTCAGGGTTTCGTCCCCGTCGGCCGCAGCGAAGCAGACGGCACCGGACGACCCTACCCTATAATGCACATGGCCATGCCGGCTTAAACGCCTCGCCCGTCCCATCCGGGCAAGGTTTATTCTGCCTCTGTTGCTTCAGCCAAAGACGATGCAGCAGACGAAGGCCACCGCACCAGTAAGCCAGCCAGCACCAAGCCCAAGCCGGCCAGCACCAACGCTGGGGTCAGGCCACCCGTCAGGGCACTGGCCATCGCCGACAGCATCGGCCCCACCAGCTGGCCCACGGCATAAGCCGTGGTCAACAAACCGGCCATATAACGGCCATGCGCTGGTGCCAGCGCACGCCCGTATTGCAAAGCCAGCTGCACAATGCTCATAAAGCCCCCACCCACCAAAATTGCCGCCAGCACCAGCCCCCACACCGTCGGCACCAACACCATGGCCGCAATGCCCAGGGCCTGTAACCACAACACCAGCGCCAGGCGTGTTTGGGTGGTCAGCCAATCCCGCGTCAAGATGCCCAACAACACCCCGCCCACCGACATCAGACCAAATATGGGCCATAAAAACTGGCTAAACAGACTGTCGGGAAAACGCGCCACCGCCATTTGTGACAAAAAGGTGGCCGGTAAAATATAACCAAAGCCCGCCAAACCATAGGCAACCACCAAACGCCTTAAGGCCGGCGTCAACATCAGCTTGGTCACCTGTCCTGCAGCCGGTGTAAACGCCCCGCGCTTGGGCAAATAACGCCAGCTCGTCAGCGCCAACAGCAGCCCCACCCCACCATAGACCAACCAGGCTTGTTGGGCGGTCAAATCCGCAAGGTGTATGCCCATGGCCAATAGGCCGCTTAGGGCCAAACCGGCGCCAGGGCCGGTAAACACCAAAGCCCCCAAAGCGGGCCGCTTGAGCCGCAACAGCTGGTCATTACACCAGGCCGACACCAGCACCACCGCCCACCCCCCACTCCAGCCGATTAAAAACCGCAGCAGGCTGTGGCCCCAGGCCTGAGTGACCAACCCCGCCAGCAGGGTCAAGACGACGGCTCCCCATAAGCCTAGCTGCAGGCGGCGTTCCAAACCACGCTGCGCCCTCATCGCATCATAGGCGCCCAGTAAATAACCCAGATAGTTAAACGCCGCCACCACGCCGGCGCTGGTCAAGGTCAGCTGCCCATCCATCATCAGCAAAGGCACTTGTGGGGTATAGGCAAAACGGCCTATGCCCATGGCCACCACAAACACCACAAAGCCACTGAACACGATTCTGATGGGCATATTATCTCTTTTGTTTTCAGTATTAAATAAAAATAACAAATCAGGATGTCACCCTCCCCTCCGCCCATACAGCGGATGAAAGGGGATTGAGCCGAGGCGGGTTAAATCGGCTTAACCGAGCAATCCCTCAGCTTTTAAAGCGGCTTGCACGCCGGCGTCCTGTGCCCAAAATTCATGGTAGGCCTGCACATTAGGATACTGCGGCAACACGCCGGGCATCACATGCAAAACCCAACCCAACATCACCCACAAATAGGCATCGCACACGGTACGGCGGCCACCAAAGAAATAGTGATTACCGGCCAGCTGTTGGTCTAGCTTGGCCAAATGGTCGGCCACGGTTTTCGCGCCCTGGGCACGAATTTGATCGGTTTGATCGGCGTCGGCCCCCATGCGCTCAGCACCAAACACGGGCTTAAAGCTGCCGTGAAAATCGGTATTCAAATACCCCAAAGCACGATAAAACTCGGCTTGGGAACGCGCATCCCCTTCTGCGCCCAATCGAGCAGCGGGTGCCAAGGCCGCCACATAGGTCAAAATAGCCAAATTCTGAGTCAACACCCAATCGCCTTCTTCTAATAAGGGCACGGCACCGCTGCTGTTTTTGGCCAAATAGGTTGGGCTTTTTAAGTCGTTTCGCGTCACCGTTTTGACCTGATGGGGCACGTTTGCCCAAATCAGGGCAATGTGGTCGGCCGTTGAACACGCGCCAGGTAAGGTATATAAAGTCAACATAAGCAACATCCATTCTACAAAGAGTGGTCTCTGACACCCAATGGGTGTCCCCAGATTCTATACTACTCGGATTGGCACACCATGGGGCACGTTCGCATAAAAACTGAACGCCAATCAGTTTTTTACCCTGGCGAATAGAAGGTCAAAAAAAATGGCTGCACCTTTATCTAGGCCGACACAACCAGGACGGCCTGTGTCACAATAACCCTTAGATGACCCTACATTAAGGACGAAAGCATGTTTCTGATCCCCCTTTTACGGCCGATGGCCCTCGCCGGCCTGAGCGCCTTATGCCTCTTGACCGCCTGCTCTGATGAACAGCCCATCGCTGCGCAAGCACCGGCCACGGTGGTCAAAACCATAGGCAGCGACGTCAGCAGTGACGGCATAGGCGCCCCGTTTACCCTCACCGGCGCCGACGGCAAAGACGTCGCACGCAACGACCTGCTGGGCAAAACCGTGTTGTTGTCATTTGGCTACACCTCCTGTCCCGACATTTGCCCCACCAACCTCTTGACCTATGCCCAAAGCATGAGCCTGCTCAGCCCTGAACAGCAGGACAAGGTGGCCGTCGTCTTTGTCAGCATCGACCCAGAGCGCGACACGCCCGCGCGGCTGACCGAATACGTGCACCTGTTTGACCCTCGCTTCATCGGCCTGAGCAGCAGCGATCCCGCCGTATTGAACCAGGTGATGCAAGACTATAAGGTGACCGCCACCAAGGTGATGCGCGACGACGGTGATTATGTGATGGACCACAGCACCGGCACCTATATTCTGGATGCTGCTGGACAGACACGCCTCTACGAGCCACACGGCATTGCCGCAGAAGACTTGACCCATGACCTCAAAACCTTGCTAGAATGACCGCTACCCTTTATAACCCATTAATCCCACTGGATTGACTCAACACCAAAAGAATCAACACATGACGACGCTAACCATTGCGCTCTCCAAAGGGCGCATTTTTGAAGAAACCTTGCCGCTGCTGGCGGCCGCAGGCATTGAGCCACTAGAAAACCCTGAAGCTTCGCGCAAGCTCATCATCAACACCAATCACGACGCCATTCGTTTGGTGATTGTGCGCGCGTCCGACGTGCCCACCTACGTCCAATATGGCGCAGCCGACTTGGGCATAGCCGGCAAAGACGTGCTGATTGAACACGGCGGCGCGGGCCTATATCAACCGCTGGACCTGAACATCGCCAAATGCCGCATGATGGTGGCCGTGCGCAACGGCTTTGACTATGACGCGGCCTCACAGCCTGGCTCACGCCTCAGCGTGGCGACCAAATACCCCAATATTGCGCGCGACCACTTCGACGCCAAAGGCGTTCACGTCGACATCATCAAGCTGTATGGCTCTATGGAATTAGGCCCACTGGTGGGCCTGTCTGACGCCATCGTCGATCTGGTGTCGACCGGCAGCACCCTCAAAGCCAATGATTTGGCCGCCGTGGAACACATTGTGGACATTTCCAGCCGCCTCGTCGTCAACAAGGCCGCGCTGAAGCTCAAGCACCACACCATACAGCCCATTATTGATGCCTTTGCCAGCGTGGTGAATGCCGCGGAGGCACAGGCATGAAGCACCTGACCACCACGGACGCCCATTTTGCCGCCGAGCTCAAAGCCCTACTGGCCTTTGAAACCGCGCAAGACCCTAAGGTAGACCAAATCGTCGCCGACATTTGCGCCGACGTCCAAAACCGCGGTGACGCGGCGCTGATTGAATACACCAACCGCTTTGACCGCATGAACGCCCTCAGCATGGCCGACTTAACCCTCAGCCAAGACCAGCTGGCCGCGGCCTTTGCCCGCCTGAGCCCGGAGGTGCAACATGCCCTAGAAACCGCCGCCCAACGCGTGCGCGCCTACCATGAGCACCAAAAGCAAAGCACTTGGACCTATACCGACGAAGACGGCACCTTATTGGGCCAAAAAGTCACCCCGCTCGACCGCGTGGGCATTTACGTGCCCGGCGGCAAGGCGGCTTATCCTAGCTCGGTCTTGATGAACGCCATGCCCGCCCACGTGGCCGGCGTCGAAGAAATCATCATGGTGGTGCCCACACCGGATGGCGAGCGCAACGACATTGTGTTGGGCGCGGCCCACATCGCCGGCGTGACCAAAATCTTTACCCTAGGCGGTGCGCAAGCCGTGGCGGCTCTGGCCTACGGCACGGAAACCGTGCCCCAGGTCGACAAAATCACCGGCCCAGGCAATGCCTTTGTGGCCGCCGCCAAGCGCCGCGTGTTTGGCGTGGTCGGCATCGACATGGTGGCCGGCCCCAGCGAAATTTTGGTGATTGCCGACGGCACCACCCCTGCCGACTGGGTGGCCATGGACTTATTCAGCCAGGCCGAACACGATGAAATTGCCCAAGCGATTTTGATCAGCCCTGATGCGGCCTATTTGGCCGACGTTGAGGCCAGCATGGCCAGACTCATGGCCGACATGCCCCGTCATGAAATCATCAAAGCGTCCCTCAGCAACCGCGGCGCGATGATTTTGGTCAAGGATTTAGACGAGGCCTGTGCTCTTGCCAACCACATTGCCCCCGAGCATTTGGAGCTGTCCGTGGCCGACCCCGAAGCCTTGGTCGACAAAATCAAGCACGCGGGCGCCATATTCATGGGCCCTTACACCAGCGAAAGCCTGGGCGACTACTGCGCCGGCCCCAACCACGTGTTGCCGACCAGCCGTACCGCCCGTTTTGCCTCACCGCTGGGCGTGTATGACTTTCAAAAACGCTCTAGCCTGATTCAGGTGTCCAAGGCGGGCGCACACAAGCTGGGCAAGATTGCCAGCGTGTTGGCCCGGGGCGAAAGCCTGGTGGCCCACGCCCGCGCCGCAGAGCTGCGTTTAGAAGACTAATGCCGAACGATAAGGGACAAAAAGCCTCGTGATCCACGAGGCTTTTTTTGGGGGTGCTCTTCGAGGACACGTTCACGGCGGATGACGCGTCCCACACCATGAAACATCCCCACGAGAGTTAATCCTGCTGTACAGGCTAGGCGGCGTTGCCTCCTGAGCGCAACAAACAAAACACGATTACCTGAGCATATACTTACATTTAAAGCCAGCTAAGGCCTTTTAATCAAACCAATGCCACACATGGCTAATCACCCAGTGTAGGCCTTGATACACCACCCACACCACCGCCAATAAATACACGATGGAAAAAAACGTCCGCCCCTTACTGGGCGCCACCGACACCGCCGTGGTTTCCAAAGGCAGGGCGGCAAAAGCCTCTAGCCTCAGGTTTAAGCGCTGCGCCAGCGCTTCCAACCCTGCACAGTCCTGCACAAACACCGGCAAATAAGCATCGCCCCCACAGTCCATATTGTAAAACTGATGCGTCGTGCCTTGCAGCTGCTGATTGGCTTCGAGAAATAAGGCTTCACCATCCAACACCTCCGTGGGCGCTTCCACCGACCAACGCAAACCGTCAGGCAGTACCTGAGCCGCACAGCGCTCAAAAAAGGCCACCAAGGTTTCGGTGTCTTTCCAGTCGATGTAATGCCAAAAACAGTCTGGCCCGCCCACCGACTCGTGCGTCTGTGCCAACAGCCCCCCCACCAAATCCTCTTGTGGCTGGCCAATCGGCGACACATCATCGGCCTGTTGCTGCCCCCGCCAAACCGCCACACATGACTGATACCAAGCTTCTTGCGCCGCGTCTGAAGCGTATAAATATGCCCCCAGTTGACGCACATTCACCAAAAAAGCCGCCTCAAAAACCGCCGCATCTGTCCTCATTCAGTCGTTCTCCATGACGCCATGGTCCCGCAAGCCGTCTTGCTGGTCATCGCGCACCTTAACCTATTGAACCACATCGGCTATTGCATCGCCAGAAAAACCTCGTGGCCCAGCAGGCAAATGCCTGCTGGGCCACGTCACACCGCGGTGTTTACGCCCACCCCACGCGGCCGCGCCGCAAATAAGGCACTATCGACAGCAGGCCTAACAGCGCCAACACCATCCCCACCCATAGCGGTGCCCGAAAACCATAGCCGGCGGTAATCGCCAATCCGCCCAAATAAGAGCCCCCGCCTAGGCCAATATTGATCACCGAGGTGTGGACGGCATTCACCAACGGCCCCGGATGCGCCACGCTCACCACCCGCGCCATCATCGCTGGATTCATCGGCACCCCAGACAGGCCAATAAACACCACAAACAGCACCGTCAACCACTGCGACTGGGCAAACAGCGCCATCCCGAATAAAGACACGCTCAGCGTGCTCAAGCCCACCACCATAATGGCCAGGCTGTGCCGATGGGCCAACCGTCCGGTCACCATATTGCCCACCACGTTGGCCAGGCCGTAAGCCCCCAAAATAAAGGGCACCACCGCCATGCTAAACCCAGACACCGCCAAAAACACCGGCACAAAATAGCTAAAGGCCGCGAAGCTGGCGCCCAAAATCAAGCAGCTGGTGGCGCAGGCACGCCAATAAGCCGGGGTTTTAAACGCCTTCAGCTCTACCGCCATGCTGACGTGACCGCCCCCCAATGCCGGCAACAAGCGCACCAGACTCACCCCACACGCCAAGACCAATACGGCCACCAGCGCAAAACTGATGCGCCAGCCCCAGTACTGATTGATCACCGTCGCAATCGGCACCCCAAACACATTGGCCACCATAAAGCCGCCCAAGACCACCGAAGCCGCTCGGGCGCGCTCTGCCAGCGGCACCAACGACATGCTGGTGGCCAAGGACAGGCTCAAGCAGCCTGAACCAATAATGCCCGTCCAGATGCGTACCCACACCAAGGTTTGATAATCAGAGACCCAGGCCCCCAATCCTTGTACCACCACATACAGGCCCAATAGCCACAATAGGGCTGGGCGATAAGGGATGCTGAGCCGAAGCAAAATAAAGGTCAATATCGGCCCGCCCAGCATCATCCCAAACGCGTAATAGGAAATCAAATGGCCCACTTCGCCGATGGAGACCCCAAATGCCGCCGACAGGGTGTCCATCATCCCGGCCACCATTAACTCGGCCGTCCCTACTGAAAAAATCGTCAAGCCCAAAACATAAACAACCAATGGCATAAAGCCCCCTGCTGCCTTTCTTTATTGTAATGATCGTTACAATATAAATAATAAAAAAAACCCTTCGTCTCCCATTGACTTATAAACTGGCCATCAGGCCCACCACCACATCCTCCAACAAAACGGTGTCTACGGTGTTTTTACCCAATACCCTCAGGCCGTAATAGCCCGCCAAAAAAGCGCGCGCCATCTGCGTGGCGGATGCCTGAGTCGCCAACTCTCCGCTGGCCTGGCCTTCGGCAAACACCGCCTCTAAGGCCAAGGTTAAGCGCGCCCGATACTCTTGATTCAGGGTGGCCACCACGGCGTCTTTGTCACCGCGTTCTAGGGCGGCAAACAGCACCATGGCATGGTGTTGGTCTGGCTGCGTCAGCGCTTCGGCCACGCCCCAGGACAGCAAGGCCTGCAGCCGGGCCCTGGCAGAACCAGGCTGGTTGAGGATCGCCAGCTGGGCCGCCATGGTGTGTTCATGGCTGCGCAATAAGGCCTGTTCATACAGGGCCTGCTTGCTGCCAAAAGCATTATAAAGGCTGCCACGACCCAGGCCGGTGCCATCGCACAGGTCTTGCGCCGACGTACCGGCGTAGCCATTGGCGCCAAAGACGGCCACTGCCGCATCAAGAATGTCTTCATCCTCAAACTGCCGAGGACGGCCTGGATACACCTGTTTATCGGTACTCATAAGGGGCACTTAAACACTTTTCGGAAGCACATCATATTAATTATGGAACGATCAGTCAAATACTTTTTACAAAAAAAGGGCCGCCTGATCATCAGGCGGCCCCGTGGCCTTTTGGCCCTAAGCCACGGTCACATCATGCCCCGCACGCCAGCCCGCCCAGGCCATGACCACGATGACGGCCAGCACCAGCCACAGCGAGACCGCCCAGCCACCGGTGAGGTCGTGCACCCAGCCAAACACCACCGGCCCAAAGGCCGCCAGTAAATAACCCACAGACTGGGCCATGCCCGACAGGCCGGAGGCCTCATCCATATTGCGGGTGCGCAGGCTGAAAAACATCATGCTGAGGCTAAAGCAACCGCCTAGACCTATCCCCATCAACACCATCCACAGAATATTTAAACTGGAGACGCCGCTGAGCAAGCCAGCCACGCTTAAGGCCATGCACACGGCGCTGGCCAACACCAAATACTTTTGTTCCTTAACCTTGGCCGCCACGATCGGCACAATAAAGGCGATCGGCAGCAGCGCCATTTGAATCGTGGTCAACATCAAACCGGCCTGCAGGGGGTTCACGCCCTGCTCGGCCAAAATATGCGGCAACCAGCTCAATAGCGTATAAAACACCAGCGACTGCGAGCCCATTAAGACGGTGACCTGCCAGGCCAGGCGCGAGCGCCAGAGGTTTACCCGCGGCGTGCGTTTGGCCTGTGCCTGCACCTCAGGGCTTAAGCGTATCCGCTGAGGCGGCTGGGCCCGCCGCAACTGTGGCCACCAGCCGATTAAGGCCAGCACCGCCACCACCAGCCAGCTGAGCAAGGCACCCTGCCAGCCCCAGCCTAGGTTTTGCGCCAAAGGCACGCTGATGCCCGACGACATCGCCCCCACAATGTTCATCCCCAGCGAGTACATGGCGGTCACCAGGCCGACCTTGAGCGCGAAATGGTGTTTGACCATGCCGGGCAACAGCACATTGCCTAAGGCGATCCCTAGGCTCAGAATCGTGGTCCCGACAAACAGCAGGCCTACGCCCCCAGCAGAGCGCAAGGCGATGCCGCACACCAGCAAAATCGTGGCGGCAAAAATCACCCTTTCAACGCCAAAGCGCCGGGCCAACAGCGGGGCAAATACGGAAAACACCCCAAACGCCAGCAGCGGCACCGTGGTCACGGCGCCGGCCAAGACGTTTGACAGGCCCAAAGC
Organism: Neisseriaceae bacterium; assembly: GCA_017989485.1. Classification (GTDB taxonomy): domain Bacteria; phylum Pseudomonadota; class Gammaproteobacteria; order Burkholderiales; family Neisseriaceae; genus JAGNPU01. Next base: position 207 of record JAGNPU010000020.1, on the reverse strand, counting down.
CTGCTGAATGTCTTGCAATAAAGGCCCTACCCCGGTAATTGGGGCGCGTAGGCATAAGGCCACGAGCAAAATACCAAGCAATAGGGTCAGGGTTTGTTTGACCGTTTTGGGGGCATCGGTCTGTGGTGTCGCGGTTGAAACAGTCATAGGTTAGGCTTGTTCTTTAATTAATTGTTGAAAACGTTCAATGCTGGCCAAGGCCTGCAT
>JAGNPU010000019.1 GCA_017989485.1 Neisseriaceae bacterium | reverse complement strand
GGGTATTGCACCACGTTGACGTGCAAGGGGATGACGGCACAAGGCCACTCATCAACTTGGCCAAACATCAGCGACATCGGCACCGTCAGGCCGTGATCCACCGGCAACTCATTGGCAATGGTCAGGTCAAAATCGTCTTGAATTAAAGACTGGGCAATGTGGGCCGCCAGCTCAGGATGGCCTTTGACCGCCGGAATAGGCCTTGGGCCCCAGCCTTCGTCGGCGATGGCAAAATGCTCTGCCGTGCCTAAGGCAAACGTGGGGATTAAATTCAGGCTAAAGGCGTTGGCGTGGTCGTTGTACACCAAGAACACCACGTCGGGCTTGTTGTCTTTTTGCCACGCCTTAGACGGCAAGTAGCCATCAAACACTTTTTGCCAATACGGCTCTTTGTCCTTCCCCAAATCGAGGGCCGCACCAATGGCGGGAATGTGCGAGGTGTACACGCTGGCGGTGATTTTGGCCATTAGGCTTCTCCTGTAGTCGGTTTCGGTTCTGGCTTGCGGCCGCCAGAAATCATCATGTCACGATAGGCTTCTTCGCTCATGCCGGTCATGCTGCCGGCCATTTGCTGAAACGACAGCCCGTCGGTGGCGCCAATCTTGGCCAAGAAATAAATATTGCCGCCTAAGGCCAGGCACTGGTTTAGGTCGCGCGCCATCACGGCGTCTTTTTGCGCCTCCGTCATCGGCCACTCATCCAAATAGGCGCGCTCACCGGCCTTAAACCGGGCACGGTTTTCTGGCGTCATCAACGACATGCAAAACTGATTTAAATGAAACCCTTTTCTTGACTGTTCGGCGTCAAAAATCGTGGTTCCGGGAATGTTTTTATAAGCTTTTGGGTCAGTCACGACATTCTCCTTTGGCAATGACTCAAGCCAGCTCTGGCCAGTACAGGCGTAGCGGATTGGTCACCAATAATTGTTGTTGTAAGTCTTTGGTCACGGCGATTTGCGGAATGTAATCCACCAGCAAACCATCGTCGGGCATATGGTCTTTCAAATTGGGGTGGGGCCAATCGGTGCCAAACAACACCCGATCGGGGAAGGCCTCTACCAGACGTCTGGCAAACGGCACCACGTCTTGATAAGCCTGTTGTTCACCGTCCAAAGCCTTAGGCCCGCTGACGCTGAGGCGCTCTGGACACGATACTTTACTCCAAATATTCGGGTGTTCCTGCATGAGCCGCATAAATAGGGCAAACTCCGGCCCCTCTACCGGCAAAGACACGTCGGGTCGGCCCATGTGATCGACCACAATCACCGTGGGCAAGGCGGTAAAAAAATCCCACAGCTCGGGCAAGTCCACGGCCTCGAAATACACCACGATGTGCCAGCCTAAGGGCGCAATCCGTTCGGCAATCGCCAGTAAATCGGCCTTGGGGGTAAAGTCCACCAGGCGCTTCACGAAGTTAAAGCGCACGCCCCGCACGCCGGCCGCGTGTAAGGCCTGTAGTGCCGCGTCGGTCACATCGGTCTTGACCGTCGCCACGCCACGGGCCAGACCGTCAGCCGCCTCTAGGGCATCGACCAAGGCCCGATTATCGGCGCCGTGACAGGTGGCCTGAACAATGACGTTGCGGCGAAACCCCAGCCGATCACGCAGGGCAAACAGCTGGGCCTTAGACGCATCGCAAGGCGTGTATTTACGCTCCGGGGCATAGGGGAACTCGGCGGCAGGGCCAAACACGTGGCAATGCGCGTCGACCGCCCCTTCGGGCAGTTGGAACGTGGGTTGGCTTGGGTTAGGGTAAAAAGGCAGCCAGCCTGGGGTGATTTCGGTTGCGGCCATCAAATATGGCTCCTTTTAATCTAGGTAGGTTAAGCCGGCCTTGGCCAACGGTTCACGCATTTTGTAATAGTCCAGGCCCAAGGTGCCGCTGGCGAACAGCGCCCGCTTGTCGGCTTCGTTGGCCTCACGTTTTTGTGCGGTCTCGGCCACCAACATGGCCTGAACGGCTGGCACCACCACCACGCCGTCGATGTCGGCAATCACCACGTCACCGGGCTCAACCAAGGCCCCAGCACACACCACGGGGATGTTCACCGAGCCTAAAGTGGCCTTAATCGTGCCCTTGGCATGAATGGCGCGGCTAAACACGGGAAAGCCCATTTCGGTCAGGTCGGCCACGTCGCGCACGCCGCCGTCTATGATTAAGCCTTTGGCGCCCTGGGCGCGAAACGAGGTGGCCAATAAATCGCCAAAAAAACCATCTTCGTTTTTGGTGGTACACGCCGCAACCACCACGTCGCCGGGCTTAATTTGCTCGGCCGCCACGTGCATCATCCAGTTGTCACCCGGCTGCAGCAGCACCGTCACGGCGGTGCCACACATTTTGGCCTGTGGGTAAATCGGGCGCAGATACGGCTGCATCAACCCAACCCGGCCCATGGCCTCATGAATGGTGGCGCTGCCGAATTCGGCCAGGATGGCCACGGCTTTAGGGTCGGCGCGGTCGATGTTTTGCTTGACCACGCCCAGTCGATTCAATAATGAGAGAGACATTTACATTCCTTTCGCTTTAAGCTGTGCATCCACGCGTGAGAACACGCGACGGGTATTGGCTTCATAAATTTGATGGCGCTGGGCCGCACTCAAATCGGCGCCTTCAATGTAGCGCTTGGTGTCGTCAAAGTAATGGCCGGTGCGTGGGTCTATGCCCCGCACGGCGCCTATCATTTCAGACGCAAATAAAATATTGTCGGTGGGGATGACCTTGGTCAATAAATCTATGCCATCCTGGTGATACACGCAGGTGTCGAAGAAAATATTGTTCAGCAAGTGCTCTTCTAGCTCTGGCTTTTGCAACACCTGCGCCAGGCCCCGGAACCGACCCCAGTGATAGGGCACAGCGCCACCGCCATGGGGAATCAGAAATTTCAAGGTTGGGAAATCTTTGAACAAATCGCCGCTGAGGCATTGCATAAACGCCGTGGTGTCGGCGTTGAGGTAATGCGCCCCGGTCGTGTGAAAGCAGTCATTACAGCTGGTGCTGACGTGGATCATCGCGGGCAAATCATATTCCACCATTTTCTCGTAAATGGGGTACCAATAGCGGTCGGTCAACGGCGGTGACGTCCAATGGCCGCCTGAGGGATCTGGGTTTAAATTCAAGGCCACGTTACCGTATTCGTTGACGCATTTTTCTAATTCTGGGATACAGCTTTCAATCGGCACACCGGGCGACTGTGGCAGCATGGCGGCAGGCATAAACCGATCGGGGTATAGCTGGGCCACGCGATAGCACAATTCATTACACAGGGCCGCCCAGGTTGACGACACCTCAAAGTCACCAATGTGGTGGGCCATAAAGCTGGCGCGAGGCGAAAAAATGGTCAAGTCAGAGCCGCGCTCATTCATCAGGCGCAGCTGATTGGCGTCGATGCTCTGGCGGATGTCGTCATCGCTGATGACCAAATCAGCGGCTTTAGGCTTTAGCGAAGGCTGCTTAATCCCTGCAATTTGTTGGTTGCGCCACACATTCAGGGCGTCTGGCGCCGTGGTGTAATGTCCGTGGCAATCAATGATTAAACTCATGTCACTCTCCTTAGGGGTTATTGTTCTATTGTCGCGCCACGTCAGGCTTGGCCACTGGCCAATACGCTGACGTCGCCCTTCATGATTAATCGAGCGGTACGCAACAGCGCCGCGCCGGCCACCACTGGCCCGCCGGCCGCATCGGCAGACACGGTCAGGACCACGCTGAATTCGCCGCTGGGGTGTTCTATCGACAGGGGCGCGGCTGCGCCGTCTGTTGGCCGCTGGCTCAGCCCATAGGCAATCGCCTCAGGCAACACGCACGCCGTCGCCACGGTGACCGCCGCCAGCACGCCAATGGCGTCGTGGCACACGTGGGGAATAAAGCAGCGGGTGCTGATGGCGCCGCCGGCCTGCGGTGCAGACAGCAGGCACATCTTGGGGTAGTTTTTTTGGCTGACGTCGCCTAGGCCCATTTTTTGGGCCGCGACCAGGCGCAGAGCCTCTAGGCGTGCCTTTAACCCCTCGTCGGCGTTCAGTTCGGCAATCGATTCTTGCCCCGTGCGCTCAAGGTCGGACGCGCGCACCAACACCATGGGCATGCCGTTGTCGATGCAGGTGGCTTCAATGGCGCCTAAGCCGGGTAGGTCAAACACGTCAATGGCCTGACCGGTAGGCAGCAGGCTGCCGCACACCGAGCCGGCGGTGTCTAAAAAGCTGATTTGGATGGGCGCACTGGTGCCGGGGACGCCGTCGATGCGGGCATCGCCCTCATAGCTGATGTGGCCATTCGGGGTTTGGACGGTGATGTCGCTGAGCATGCCGGTGTTTTCGGTCAACACCCTCACCGTGGTGGTGGCGCCCTGAGCCGAGATCAAGCCGGTTTCTAAGGCAAACGGCACCACCGCCGCCAACATATTGCCGCAGTTGGGCGTGGTGTCGACGCGGTCTGATTCAGGCTGCAGCTGGGCGAATAAAAAATGTAAGTCGATGCCGGTGCCGGCCTTGTCCCCGAGCGAGACCATGCCGACCTTGCTGGTCAATGCGTGGGCACCGCCCAAGCCATCGACCTGACGCCGATCGGGCGAGCCCATGATCGCCAACAGCAGGCGATCGCGCGCCGGCCCTGCAGCCGGCAAATCAGCCAGATTAAAAAACGGCCCTTTGGATGTGCCCCCGCGCATCACGCAGCACGGCACGGTTAATTGTTGTGGCATCAGCATCCCCTCTTTAGTGATGGTGTCTGTGTGTCGTCCACGACACACCCGACATCCTTTGCTGATGACCATCTTATGAAATTACGCTATGATTATAAATATAAAAACAGGACTACTTGATAGTACAAAAATGCATAACTCAACCCATGCACAAAAGAGAAACCGGAGAAGGCCATGTTGAACGAACCCCCTATAGATTTAAAGCAGCTCAAATACTTCACCCACGTGGCAGAAATGGGCAGTTTCACCAAAGCCGCCCATTTTTTAAATATTGCCCAGCCCATTCTGAGCCGACAAATACGCCGCCTAGAGGTGGACCTGCACCAAAACCTACTGATACGCAACGGCCGCGGCGTCACCCTCACCGACGCGGGCAAGGTGTTGCTGGAGCACAGCCGCGGCATTTTGCACCAGGTCGAACGCGCCTATGAAGAGGTCACCCAAGGCCAGCTGTCTGGCCGTGTCACCATAGGCCTGCCGCCGACCATGGCCAAACTCTTGTCCGTGCCGCTGACCCGTGCGTTTCGCCAACAGCTGCCACACGCCAACCTCATCATCATGGAAGGCCTCACCGCCGTGATTGAAGAAGGCCTGTTAACCGGCCGCCTCGACATGGGCCTATTGCACAACCCCGCCTTCTCGCCCGACTTAGAAATCAGCCTTTTGGCCAAGGATAATTTGTGCCTGATTGCCCGCGCTGACGACGTCGCCCTACAAGGCAAACAGTCTTTTGAACTCAAAGACATCGCCAGCCTGCCCCTGATTTTACCCAGCCACCCCAATACCTATCGGATGCTGGTGGAAATTGAAATGGCCAAGATTGGCTGCAAGCCCAACACCATTTTGGAAATGAACAGCGTCGGCACCATTTTAGACCTGGTCTGCGAAGGCATGGGCTACGCCATCCTGTCGCAAAAAACCCTGGCGCTGGTGGCCGACCCCACCACGCTGGTGGCCTATCCCATCACCTCACCACAGCTGGTGAACAAGCTGTTTATGGCCACGTCCAACAAGCGCATCATGACCCAAACCCAAAAAACCATGTACGCCATCATCGAAACCCTGTGCGTGACGCCGCCAGAAACCGTGCTTTAAATCAGCCCAGGCTGGCTCACGTTGATGACCACGCCCCTAAGGGGTTTGATCAGGATTGGGGGCGTTGGCCAGAGGCCATGTGGTCAAAATTTATGGTTTAGTGACGGCCAACTTGCGGTCGCGTGGGTCAAGCGCAGCGGACCCACGGCCCCAGCACCAAAGCCAAACCCCGTGGGTCGCGACCCACGCTACGCCAGCTGGATAGGGATTAATCATAGTTTAGTGGCGGCCAACGCGCGGTCGCGTGGGTCAAGCACAGCGGACCCACGGCCCCAGCATCAAGGCCAAACCCCAAACTGACCATGGTTTGTTTGGTTTGGTGACCGAGTCTGGCCCGTTTGAAATCACTCAGCACACCCCAAGCGCCGTCACCATCTGGCGCTTGTCCACCGGCAAGCAGCCGACAGCCACCCCCGTCACCACCACCGTAGGGCTGTGGATAAGATGATGCGGGTGCCCTATATGGATTCAACCTGCGGCAAAACCCCGGATTGGCCAGCAAAAAAAAGCCACCCGAAGGTGGCTTTTACGGTTATTTACCCGACTTCAGCTGCTGCCACAGGCGCACGCTGTACTTCACCGTTTCTGGGTCTTTTTGCAACAGCATAAAGCTGTTTTTGAGGACGGCATCGGTGGGGAAAATCGACGGTTCGTTGACAAAATCGGGGTTCATCAAGGCTTTGGCCGGCAGGCTAGAAGGCGCATAGCTGACGAAATCACCATTTTTGGCCGCAACCTTCGGATCCAAGGCGTTGTTAATGTAGGCATAGGCGCTGTCTAGGTTTTTCGCATCCACCGGCAGCATAAAGGAATCCACCCACAACCCCACGCCGGACGTCGGGGCAAACACCTTCAGCTGAACCCCATTCTTGGCCTCTTGCGCACGCCGTTTGGCAATGTGGATGTCGCCCCCATAGCCTAAGGTCACACACAAATCACCACGGGCCATGTCGTCAATATAGCCTGAAGAGCTGAAGCGCTTAATGTAGGGGCGAACCTGCTTCATCATCTCGACGGCAGCGCTCAGGTCTTCTTTGCTGTTGCTTTGCGGATTTTTACCCAGATAGTTCAAGGCAATGGGCAAGACTTCATACTGGCTGTCCAAAATACTGATGCCACAGCTTTGCAGCTTCTTGGCGTATTCCGGATTAAACACCAGCTCCCACTCATTGTCTGGCAGCTTATCGGTGCCTAAGGCCGCCTTGACCTTGTCGACGTTAATGCCCACGGTGTTCATGCCCCAAAAAAACGGCACCGCGTATTGGTTGCCTGGGTCGGCCACGGCCATTTTTTCCAGCAATAAGGGGCTGATGAGGTTGTAATTGGGGATTTTGCTTTTGTCGATTTTTTGATACGCGCCGGCCTGAATTTGGCGGCCCACAAAGCCGATGGTCGGTGCCACGATGTCGTAGCCAGACTTGCCCGTCAGCACTTTGCCCTCTAAGGCTTCGTTGCTGTCGTAATAGTCATAACGGATGGTGATGTTCTGGGCCTTGCCAAAATCGGCCACGGTTTGCGGGTCGACGTAGTCGGACCAGTTGTAGATGTTTAAATAGCCGCCGCCGCCTGCCTTAATCGCGTCTTCCACTTTGGCATTGGCGTCGCTGGCCACTTCTGCCGCACTCTTATCGCCGCCACAAGCGGCCAAAAACAGGGCCATAATGGCTGCCGCCATCATCCGTTGATGCCTCATATGCGTCTCTCCTCGATAGTGTCTCATCTAAATGGTTGGCGCCCTTCATCCACGGGCTCGGGCTGGCGGTTCCTCTGACGTGAACGCATACAGCCCAACACAACAACCGCTTTACTCTAGCACGCTTTATTGACCCATCAACCTATTTTGACCATGAAACCAGCCCACCCCAAACAAGTGTGGAAAAAAACAGACGCATTAACCGTGACTTAGGTACGCTTTACCTGCCCCCAATACACTTCGGCATCGTAATTAAAGGCCACCTTACCGCCGCGCTGATGGGTGGTAAACGCCAGCTGCAGGGCGGCTTCAAACGCCGCAAAAGCGACACTGTCGGCATTGGGCACATAAGAGCTGGACATGGCACGCCCTTTTAAGCCCGCGTAATCAAACAGCTGCTGGTTGGTGAACACGCGCTTGGTAAACGGCCCTTCAAAACAGGCCTGCAGGTCTGCCTGGCTGAGGCGCTGATGATTGACTTCGGCATAGTCGATGCTGTAATCCTGTAACAATTGCTCATAGGCGCGTAAAAACGGCGTGTCCATGAGCCGATTATTCCACACCAACACCACCTTGCCCTCGGGCTTGAGGATGCGTTGAAATTCGGGAATGCCCAAGTCCCGGTTCACCCAGTGATAGGCCTGCGCCATGGTCACCACGTCGACCGACCCGGATGGCAGGCCTGTCGCCTCGGCACTGCCCTTAATCGACTGCCAGTTGGGTGCGCCAACCAACAGCGTTTCGGCCGCCTGACGCATGCCGTCATTCGGCTCAATGCCATAAACCTGTTTGACCTGGGCCAAGAGCAAGGCGGTAAAAATCCCCGTTCCCGAGCCAATATCGGCCACCACCGAGCCTTCATTCACGCCCACTTCGGTGGCCAAGTAAGCCATTAAGGCATTGGGGTAACCAGGACGGTATTTGATGTAATCCGTCACTTTGCTGCCAAAACGCTGGGTATTGTCTTTCATAAACCGGGTCCTCTGTCTGCAATTGGTCGACGCCATAGAATGCATCATGAACGCAAGCCTGCACTTAGTCGAGCCTTTACGTAAAAAAACCCTGCCTAGGCAGGGTTTTTTGGGTAGGGGTTAGCCCCTGCCTCTCGGTTTACTTCTGGCCAGATTTCAAACCTTGCCATTGCTTGACGCTGTAGCGAACCATTTTGGGCTCTTTCGGCAGCATCACAAAGCCATTGGCCATGTCTTCATCGCTTGGGAAAATCGAACGGTCTTGTGAAAACTCTTTGCTCATCAAGGCCTTCGCCGGCGTGCTTGACGGAGCGTAGGTCACAAAGTCACCGTTTTTCGCAGCCACCTTAGGTTCTAAGGCATTGTTGATGTAGGCATAGGCATTGTCCATGTTTTGCGCATCAACCGGGATGGCAAACGAATCAATCCACACGCCAAAGCCGGTTTTTGGCACCAAGACGGCCAGCTTCACGCCGTTTTTGGTTTCTTCTGCACGACGCTTGGCAATGTTTAAGTCGCCGCCGTAGCCCACCGCCACGCACAGGTCGCCACGGGCCATGTCGTCGATGTAGCCTGACGAACTAAAGCGCTTGATGTAGGGACGCACGCCGCGCAACATTTCGGTGGCCTTATCGATGTCTTCCTGGGCGCTGCTTTGTGGGTCAACGCCGACGTAGTTCATCGCCACGGGATACATTTCAAACGGGCTGTCCAACAGGCTGATGCCACATGATTTCAATTTTTGGGCGTACTCAGGGTTGAACACCAAATCCCACTCATTGTCCGGCAGCTTGTCGGTGCCTAACGCTTCTTTAACCTTATCAACGTTAATCGCCAGCGTGTTAATGCCCCAGAAGAACGGCACCACGTATTCATTACCCGGGTCGGTCATGGCCATTTTGGCCAACAGCGCAGGGCTGATCAACTCGTAATTGGGGATTTTGCTTTTGTCGATTTTTTGATACGCGCCGGCCTGAATTTGACGACCGACAAAACCATTAGATGGCCCAACCAGGTCATAACCCGACTTACCGGTCAGCACTTTACCTTCTAAGGTTTCGTTGCTGTCGTAGTAGTCGTAGCGAATTTTAATGCCTTGGGCACGCTCAAAATCGGTCACGGTTTGTGGGTCAACGTAGTCAGACCAGTTGTAAATATTCAACACCTTGCTGGCCACGGCCGCTGGCTGATCACCCTCAGGAGCCGTGGCTGTATCAGCAGCCTTATCTTGATTGCCACCACAGGCGGCTAAGAATAACGATGTCACAACGGCAAACAGAATTTTTTTCTTCATTATTCCTCCTTGAGGATGTTTTTTTCAATACGACACAAATACGCACAAGCAACAGCAAGCTGCGGCTTCAGTAGGCTATGGGCGTCATTAAACGTTTATTTCATCTTGATGACAAGCATTATTAAATGTTTTTACCCCATTTGCACCTTAGCATGTTTTTTTACCAACTTAAAGGCAACAGTTTACACGCCATCCCCTAAGCATACCGCTGCATGGGCCATTATTTACCGCTTTTAACGCGCTGCCACAGGCGCACCGAATACTTAGCGGTTTCCGGCTGCATCGGCAAAATCACAAAGCCTTTGGCCAGGGCCTGATCGCTGGGAAAAATAGACTCGTCTTGCGCATACTCGGGCTGCATCAGGGCACGAGCCGGCAGGCTGGCCGGCGCGTAGGTCACAAAATTCCCGTTTTGCGCCGCCGCCTTAGGCGCCAACATGGCATTGATGAAGGCGTGGGCCTCGGCCACGTTTTTGGCGTCACGCGGGATGGCAAAGGTGTCTATCCACACCCCAAAACCGGTTTTCGGCACCAACACCTCGATGTTGACCCCGTTGTTTGCCTCTAGGGCGCGGCGCTTGGCAATGTTTAAGTCGCCGCCAAAACCAATGGCCACGCACACATTGCCCCTGGCCATGTCGTCAATATAGCCGCCCGACACAAAGCGCTTCACGTTGTGGCGCACGGCCATCATCGCCGCGGCGGCTTTGTCGTAGTCGGCCAAATCGTGGCTATTGGGGTTGGCGCCAATAAAGTTCAGCGCCAAAGGAAACATTTCCGAAGGCGAATCCAAATAGCTGATGCCACAGCGCTGCAGCAGTTCGGTGTAGGCCGGCGAGAACACCAAGTCCCATGGGTTATCCGGCAATGGCCCATTCAAGGCGTCCTTCACCTTGTCCACGTTAATCGCCAAGGTGTTAATGCCCCAGTAATTGGGCACCACATACTCGTTGCCTGGGTCCACGGCGGCCAGTTTGTCTAACAGCATGGGGTTAATCAAGTCATGATTCGGCAACAGGGTCTTGTCCAGCTTTTGGTAAGCCCCCGCCTTGATTTGACGCGGCACAAAATTATCCGAAGGCCCGACCAAGTCATAGCCAGATTGCCCGGTCAACCACTTGGCTTCTAATAGCTCATTGCTGTCGTAAACGTCGTAACGCACTTTTATATTGTGCGCTTGGGCAAATTCATTTACCGTTTGTGGGTCGATAAAGTCTGACCAATTGTAGATATTCAAGACTTGTGTCGGTTTTGCCGTGGCCGCGCCGTCATTGCTGTTCTGGCCGCACGCACTCAACCACACTGTGGCGAGCAAGACGCATAAACCTGCATATTTCATGTTGAAATCCCATTTTTGGTTGATTACTCATCAACTTATGTTAAAAGTAGTGCCACACCCTGATTTTTGATCAGGCCCATTAGACGTGGATTTTCCTAGATTGACAAGCCGCATGGGCAAGGATTAAAGTGCCATGCCAAAAGCAAGTCCGCCTGATCTTAGCAATGCGGCCCGCCAACTGTGGCGCAAATGCCTATTTTATGGGAAAATTAACCTTATTTTTGGGCGAGTTATTATGTTAGATAGAGACGGCTATCGCCCCAACGTTGGCATCATCTTAACCAACCAACGCAATGAAGTTTTTTGGGGCAAACGCATCCGCGAACACTCCTGGCAGTTTCCACAAGGCGGCATTAAGCCGGGCGAAAGCCCTGAATCAGCCATGTACCGTGAACTGTTGGAAGAAGTCGGCCTATTGCCGCAACACGTCAAGATTTTAGGCCGTACCCGCGACTGGCTGCGCTACGACGTCCCCAGACACTGGGTCAGACGCGAATGGCGCGGCTCTTACAAAGGCCAAAAGCAAATCTGGTATTTGCTGCGCCTGGTCGGCAAAGAATCTGACGTGTCCCTACGCGCCAGCACGCATCCCGAGTTTGATGCCTGGCGCTGGCACGACTATTGGGCCCCAATAGAAGAAGTCATCGATTTTAAACGAGATGTTTACGAAGGCGCCCTATTGGAGCTGTCGCGTTTTTTACGCCACATGGAATCCTTAACCGATTACACCAGCCGTTGCCAAGACCCCTCTTCACAACCTTAACGTCAGGGCCTCTGCCCTGCCCCCTTTGGGAAAAGCGCAACCACTATGACCGACAAACAGTACAACGAAAGCAGCGTCCAGATCTTAAAAGGCCTGGAACCCGTGAAAGAACGTCCGGGCATGTACACCCGTACCGACAGCCCAACCCATATTTGCCAAGAAGTCATCGACAACGCGGCCGATGAGGCCTTGGGCGGGTACGCCAAGAATGTCGAAGTGGTCATCCATGAAGACGGTTCGCTCAGCGTGTCCGACGATGGGCGCGGCATTCCCGTTGGCCTGCACCCTATAGAACAAATCAGCGTGGTTGAACTGGTGTTTACCCAGCTTCACGCCGGCGGCAAGTTCAATAAAAAAGACGGCGGCGCCTATGCTTTTTCAGGCGGCCTACACGGCGTCGGCGTCTCGGTCACCAATGCCTTAAGCCATCGCCTCGAGGTCACGGTGAAGCGTGAAGGCGGCATTTGGCGCATAGTATTCTCCGGTGGCGACGTGATCGAGCCTTTGGTGCAAATTGGCAAGTGTGCCGTCAAAGACACCGGCACCATGGTACGGGTCTGGCCCAACGGCAAATAC
>JAGNPU010000260.1 GCA_017989485.1 Neisseriaceae bacterium | reverse complement strand
CCCAAATTATGTAGTAAGCTATCATGGTAAAGCGTTATCTTTGGGGCAAAGTGAGAAGGGCAACCTTCAATTCTTGACCGGCGGTGATAGTCCGCGAGCGCAAGCTGATTTTGGTGCAATTCCAAAACCGACAGTATAGTCTGGATGATAAAAGATAACCGACAATCTAAGCAGTCACCTGATGAACACGCGTGTGGGCGTTATCCGCTGGCGTGTCTATGGCTGACGTACACGGTGTCGTGATGACGCCGTGGCTTGGCTTGTTCAGCCCCTGATCGACGCCGTCGAGAGGGGCTTTTTTTATGACCATTAATAATAGGTAAGGGCCCCACCTTATCGCCTACCCACAAAGGTGAACCATGCCACATACCCAAGAACCCCAAACGGTCACCCAGCGCGAGCTGTCGATGACCTTGTTGATGACCCCAGACATGGCCAATTTCTCTGGCAACGTGCACGGCGGGACGATTTTAAAACTGCTTGATCAGGTGGCCTTCGCCTGTGCCAGCCGCTACGCCGCCACCTATGTGGTGACGCTGTCGGTAGACCAGGTGCTGTTTAAAGAGCCCATCCACGTGGGTGAGTTGGTGACTTTTTTGGCCAGCGTCAACCACGTTGGCCGTACCTCGATGGAAATCGGCATTCGCGTTGAGGCCGAAAACATTCAAAAACGCACCGTGCGCCACACCAACAGCTGCTATTTCACCATGGTGGCGGTGGACGACGAGCGCAAGCCTGCGCGCGTGCCCGCTCTGTGCATTGAAAACGACACCCAGCAAATGCGGTTTACCGCCGCCGAGCTGCGTAAACGCATCCGCATCGAAACCGAGGCCAAGCTCAAAGAGGCCTGTAAGGGCAGCGACGCAGCCCTAGGCCAGGCTTAAGGAGTCATCATGTTTACCGGGATTGTACAAGGCCTAGGCCAAATCCAGAGCATCATCAAAAAAGACCAGTTTCAAACCCACGTGGTGCGCTTGCCCCGTGCGCTTTTGGGCCAGTTGGCTCTGGGGGCATCGGTGGCGCACAACGGGTGTTGCCTCACCGTCACCGAGATTAACGACGACCTGGTGTCGTTTGATTTAATCGACGAAACCCTACGCCTCACCAATTTGGGCGAGCTGGGGGTGGGGGACTGGGTCAACCTCGAGCGAGCGGCCAAGTTTGGCGATGAAATTGGTGGCCACAGCATGAGCGGCCACATTTTTGGCCAGGCCATCATCAGCCGCATAGAGGAAACCGCGACCAATCGAACGGTTTACTTTAAGCTGCCCGAGGCGATGAAAAAATACCTTCTGACCAAGGGGTATGTTGGGATTGATGGGATTAGCCTCACCCTAGGTGAGGTGAGCGACCATGAGTTCTGCGTCCACCTTATTCCAGAAACCATAGCCAGAACCAATATGCAATACCGACAAGTGGGCGACGGGGTCAACATCGAAGTTGATCCGCAAACACAAGCCATTGTAGATACTGTTGAGCGCGTTTTGGCCCAGCGCATGAACGCTTAATTTTACAGACAAACTTGTCTAGAACCAGGAGACATCATGGCGATTGCCAGTATTCCAGAAATTGTTGCCGACATTAAAGCCGGTAAAATGGTTATTTTAACCGACGCAGAAGACCGTGAAAACGAAGGTGATTTGCTGATGGCGGCCGAATTTGTGACCCCAGAAGCCATTAACTTCATGATTAAACACGCCCGTGGCCTGGTGTGTATGCCGATGAACAATGAAATGGTCGACCGGTTGCAGCTGCCGATGATGGCCGACCGCAACGGCGCCCGTCACGGCACCCCGTTTACCGTCAGCATCGAAGCGGCTCAGGGTATTAGCACCGGCATTTCTGCCGCTGACCGTGCCCACACCGTGCGCACCGCCGTGGCCCCGAATGCCGTGGCCAGCGACATTGTACAGCCCGGCCATATTTTTCCTTTACGCGCCCAAGACGGCGGCGTGTTGGTGCGTGCCGGCCACACCGAAGCCGGGTGTGACCTTGCGCGGATGGCGGGACTGACCCCCGCGGCGGTGATTTGTGAAGTGATCAATGATGACGGCACCATGGCGCGCATGCCTGAGCTAGAAGTGTTTGCCGAGGCGCATGGGATTAAAATCGCCACCATTGCTGACTTAATTCAATACCGCAGCCAGCACGAAAGCCTGATTGAAGTGCAAGGCAGCGTCGTGGTCGACACCGACTGGGGCCAGTTCAAACAGGTGATGTTTACCGACACGCTGTCACAAGAAACCCATATCGCCTTGGTTAAGGGCGAGCCAACGGCCGACGACGAAGTGCTGGTGCGGGTGCATGAGCCGTTTAGTGCCCTAGATTTCTTGGCCCCTAGCGACACCCATAGCTGGAGCTTACCGGATGCGCTGAGCCACGTTCAGGCGGCCGACCACGGCGTGGTGATTTTGTTACACCGCACCGAAACCGGCGCCGACCTGTTGGCCAAGGCGCTGCCGCAGAATAATCCACCGCGGGTGTGGGACAAAAAAACCTTTGGGATTGGTGCCCAAATCTTGGCCAGCCTCAACGTCAAGAAAATGCGCATCATGGGCAAACCCTCTGCCATGACGGGTCTGACCGGTTTTGGTTTGGAAGTGACGGGCTTTGAAATGCCCAAAGACGCTTAAATCTACATAAATCATGGGCAATGTGTGCTGAATTCCCGTACAATTGCCCATCCTTGCATAAGGAAGTCTAATGAAACAATACGCACAGAATCATCAGGCACAAGGCCTACGCATCGGGATTGTTCAGGCCCGCTTTAGTGATGGCATTGGCAGCGAGCTGCTGGGGGCTTGTGAAACCCAGTTATTGGCCCTTGGCGTGGCCGCCACCGACATCCATGTGGCCACCGTGCCGGGTGCACTGGAAGTGCCGGTTGTGTTGCAAACCATGGCCAAAAGCCAACGATTTGATGCCCTAGTGGCCCTAGGCGTCATCATCCGCGGCGAAACCTATCATTTTGAGCTGGTGGCGAATGAATCCGGTGCAGGTGTGAGCCGCGTCTCTTTAGATTATAATATCCCCATTGCCAACGCCATTTTGACCACGGAAGATGAGCCACAAGCGATTGTGCGCATGCGGATTAAGGGCGCAGAAGCCGCCACCGCCGCCGTTGAAGTGGCGAATTTATTGAAAGCTGTCTCAGCATAGTTAAGGAATCATATGAAAACACCACGCCGTCGCGCGCGCGAATTTGTGGTACAAGGTTTGTATCAGTTTCAGTTGAATACATCACTCAGTGCCAGTGACATTGAGCGCAACTTACAAGAAAATGAGTATTTTGAAAAAGCCGATCTGGTTTTGTTCCGTAAAGTGTTTTACGGCGTGTTGCAAGACTTTGGCACCTATATGAACCGCCTCATGCCTTTGCTGGATCGCCCTGCGGAAGAAGTCAGCCCCATCGAGCGGGCGACTTTGCTCATGGCCTGCTACGAGCTGTCGCAAATGCCGGAAACGCCTTATCCCGTTATTATTAATGAAGCCATTGAAACCACCAAAACCTATGGTGGCACCGATGGCCATAAGTTTGTGAATGGGATTTTGGATAAATTGGCCGTTGTGCTGCGCCCAGACGACCCTCGCCGCTAGGCTGAGCGTCAAAAAAACCACTGCTTAGGCAGTGGCTTTTTTATGGGTGCAGGCTTTATGGCCAGCTGGGGTAGTCGAGCAGGTGGGTCAGCTGCTTGTCCGTGGCGAGTACGTGAACGTAGAGCAAAATGGCGTTGGCGGCCAAAAAATCGCACAGGTCTTGGCAAATG
>JAGNPU010000259.1 GCA_017989485.1 Neisseriaceae bacterium | reverse complement strand
AAGGTGCCCTTGTCTGCCGCGCGGGCAATGGCCTCAAACAATACCGTGGACTGCACGTAGCCATACTCATTTAAATAATCCGGGCTTTTTTGATAGCGCGCCTTAAACGTGGCCTCAAACAGCTTGCCTTCTGGGTCTTTAAACGACACCGGATAAGGCAGCATTTCGGTGCCGGAAATGTTTTTGACCAAATCGGGAAACTCCCGCGCCATTTTGGCGTTGGCAATTTGCCAAACGCCCACCATGGCCGTCACATTCGGCTTTAACACCCGGGCCGCCCGCAGCAGGCCCACATAGTCATTTTCATAACCCAACATATTGATCACATCAGGCTTATCCAACAGCTTGATTTTATTGATGATGGGCTTGAAGTCACGAATGGCGGGGTCGAAGGGGTGCATGGTGACGATGACGCCGCGGGCGCTCATAATCCTCTGAACGTCGCGCGCCAATTCAAACGTTGATTTTTGGGTGGAGTGAACGACGGCCAGGCGCTTCACCTTGAGGTCGATGAACATCCCCGTCATCGCCTTAACGTAGCCTTGGGTGTTGTTGATGCGAAAAAACTTGCGGTAGCCTTGATTGACAAACTCTTCGCTGGTGCCGCCAGAGGTGATGTAGACCAAGCCCACCTTATTGGCCGCAGATGAGGCGGGCGCCACCAGGTCAGAGGTGGCGCCACCGGTGATGGCGACCACGTTTTGCGAGGCCAGGCGCGCCACTGCCGCAATGGCCTTGGCAGGCGCAGACTCATCGTCGACGGTGATCAAACGAATGGCGTATTTAGACTGCTGCTTATTAAAAATATCAACGGCGGTGAGCATGCCTTCGTGCATGCCCGTCCCACCGCGTGCATTGCCGCCGGTCAGTGAAATCACCGAACCCACGCGTATTTCTTGGGGCTGCGCCATGGCGGCGCCACCGCCCAGTAACATGGCGGTTAAGAGCCCAATGTAAACAGGCTTCATTCTGCTTCTCCTTTGTATAGATGCATGGTTTGCACATGCGCATGAGTGATTTAGTATGTTGGTATTTGGCCTCGTTGGGCCACACTCATGTCCATAGATTAATCTGTAGTTTGCACCACTCCTTTCTTAATGAATGCGTTAATGGTTGCGGCATCATAGCCGTGCCGTTGCAATACCTCGATGCTGTCGCCGCCAAACCGAGGCGGTGGCGACCGATAGCTGGCTGGGCTATGGCTTAATTTAATGGGCGAGCCCATGCCACGATAGTCGCTGCCCATGCTGACCAACATTTGCCGATGTGCGGTGTGGGGGTGCTCGACCACGTCGGCAACGGTTAAAATCGGGCCACAGGGCACGCCCTCTTGAATCAAGGCCATGGCCAGCTCTGGGCCCTTAAACTGGCTCAAAAACCCTTCTAAATCTTGCTTTAAGGCAACCCGATGCGCACAGCGACGGGCATTGTCAACAAATCGTTCGTCTTCTAGCAGCACGCCCGCACCTATGTGTCGACACAGTTTGGCAAACTGCGCGTTGTTGCCCACGGCAATGTAGATGGGGTCGGTGGCGGTGGCATAGACATCATAGGGGGCAATATTAGGGTGGGCGTTGCCGCTGCGCCCTGGCACCTGCCCTGACATCAAATAATTAGGAATATGAGGATGCAGCAAAGACACGCCGCTGTCGTACAGCGCCGCCTCGACGAACTGGCCTCGGCCACTGTGCTGCCGCGCCTGCAAGGCCAGCAAAATGCCAATGCTGGCGTTGAGGCCGGTGACCATGTCCACCACCGGCAGACCCACCCGCAGCGGCGTGCCTTCGGCTTCGCCATTCATGCTCATGATGCCGGTCATCGCCTGGATCACGGAATCATAACCGGGCAGCCCCCCCAAAGGGCCGTCGGCACCAAAGCCGGAAATACGGCAATGAATCAGGCGGGGAAACGCACTGGCCAAGGCATCAGGATTGCCCAAGCCCCATTTTTCTAGGGTGCCAATTTTAAAGTTTTCAACCAACACGTCGGCGTCGGCCAACAGCGTGCGCAGCACCGCTTGGCCTTCTGCCTGCCTTAAATCCAACACCAGCCCTTGTTTATTGCGGTTGACGCCAGCAAAATAGGCGGCGCTGCCGTCTTGAAACGGTGGCCCCCACAGCCGGGTTTCATCGCCGCTGGGCGGTTCGATTTTAATCACCTCGGCCCCATGGTCGGCCAGAACTTGGGTGCAAAACGGCCCACCCAAAACGCGGCTTAAATCGATGACCTTAATGCCCTGTAACGACCCCGTATTGGCCTTCATGCCGCCGCCTGTTCTGGCAACAGGCTCATCGCCAACGCCAACGACACCGGCTGCTGTGCCAATAAGGCCTGTAACGCCTCTGTATGCGCCCCCGCCATGTCTGCCTGCAAGGGCGACACGGGGCTAAGCTTGTGCCGCAGCACCAGGTGGGCCCAGGCCAGGCGCTGCCAGTCGGCCCCCATTTGGCCAGCCTCCCAAGCCATCACCACCGCCGTCGTGATGTGGTAAAGCGCCGACGCCGCCTTACGCACGTCGGCCTCATCACTGGCCGCGGCCACGGCGTTCACAAACCGTAAGACCTCGGCCAGCTTCTGCCGCAAGGCCTGGGCCGACGCATCGGGCAATGAGGCCGCAGCCAACAGGCCGGATAAATAATCGCCCAGGAACACCAGCGCCTCGTTGCGCTTAATCGCACGCATCACGTCGAGGGCGACAATATTGCTGGTGCCCTCCCAAATAGACCCTAGATGGGCATCGCGAACGATTCTTGGGTCGGACCACTCTTCAATAAAACCACAGCCGCCGCGCACTTCCATGGCGTCTGCAGTAACGGTGCGGGCATCACGACAGGCCCGAAACTTAATCAAGGGCGTCATGATGCGCACCCGCTTGGCGGCGGTGGCATCCCCCTGCTGGCTGGCGTGCATCGACAGCGCCGTGTGCAAAAACATCGACCGTGCCTGCTCTGCGGGCAACATCATTTTCAGCAGCTGCTTTTGCTGCAGCGGCATCTCAATCAAGGCTTTGCCAAAGGCGCGACGGTGTTGGCAAACGTATAGCGCTTCCCCCACGGCACGGCGCATCAGGCCGGCCGCCCTCACCCCATTAGACAAACGCGACAGGTTAATCATGTCGGCCATTTGTTGAAAACCACGGCCCACCTCACCCACCAAATACGCGCTGGCGCCGTTAAGGCTGATTTCGCCGCTGGCCATAGAGCGCGTGCCCAGCTTGTCTTTTAATCGTAAAATTTGATAACTATTGTGACTGCCGTCGGGCCGTAGCCGGGGCAGTAAGAATAAGCCCAAACCCTTCATCCCCTCTGGGGCACCGGCGACGTGGGCCAACACCATGGCCAGGCCCGCATCGGGATTAGAACAAAACCATTTGTCACCGCTGAGCGTCCATTCGCCGTTGGCCTGTGTGGCCACGGTGGTGATTTGCGACACGTCGGAGCCCGCGCCCTGCTCGGTGATGAACATCGCGCCTTGGGTTAGGGCATCAAAATCCAAAGTGGTCAAACCAGGCAAATAGCGTTGCACCAAGGCTGCGTCGCCATAACGCTTTAAGGTATGCGTCAGCGAATCGGTCATGCTCACCGGACAGCACAGGCCAAACTCGGCCTGAACAAACAAAAAGGTTAGGGCATACTTGGCCATGGGCGGCATGACCTCTGGCCAGCCCAAAGCGCCTTTGGCATGAGACATGCTGGCCAAACCCAGTTCGGCATAAGCCTTTTTTTCTAGGGCCACAAAATCCGGGTGTTTGAGAATTTTTTGCACGGCCAAACCCTGACG
>JAGNPU010000258.1 GCA_017989485.1 Neisseriaceae bacterium | reverse complement strand
GCTATAGCGGCGCCTAGGGTCTCGCGTGGGCGCAAGCCGCTTGCGCGCCGCCCAGCCGATGTCTAAGCCCGCCATGTCGCTCATCACAAACGGGCCCATGGCCATGCCAAAACCGTAGAGGGCCCCATCCACTTGCGCTACGCTGGCCCCTTCTTCCAAAAGGAATAAGGCCTCACGCTGATAGGGGCTCAACATGCGGTTGCCGACAAACCCTTCACACACGCCCACCACCACGGCAACCTTATTCAGGCGCTTGGCCAAGGCCATGACCCGGGCAACGGTCACGGGGGCGGTTTCTGACCCGCGCACCACCTCCAAGAGCCGCATGACGTTGGCCGGACTGAAAAAATGCATCCCCAAAACCTGTTGTGGCCGCTGCGTGCTGCTGGCCAGCAGATTAATGTCTAAACGTGAGGTATTGCTGGCAATGAGGGTATCCGGCCCACACACGGCATCGAGGCGAGCCAAGACCGACTGTTTGAGCGTCATGTCTTCAAAAACTGCCTCGATCACCAAATCCACCTCGGCCACCTCCTGCTCGACCAAAGTCCCCACAATCAAAGCCGTTTTCGCCGTGGCGGCGGCCTGAGCCAGCCGGCCCTGCGCAACCTGACGTTGGTAATGCGCCTTAATCCGAGCCAAGGCTTTGGCCAAGGCCTCGGCGTCCTGCTCCAGCAGCAGCACCGGCAAGCCGGCATCGGCAGCGTTGATGCTGATGCCGGTCCCCATGAGGCCGCCACCAACGACGGCGATCGTCCGTATCGGCGGCAGCGGCTCGGTCACGGCGGTTTTTGCGGCCTGTCGTTGGGCAAAAAACAAATGGCGTAAAGCCTGGGTTTCTTGGCCCTGCACCAAACGATCAAACTGCTGCCGCTCATACGCCAGCCCCGCATTGAGACCAAGCCGCGTGCTGGCGGCCACGCAGTCAATAGCCACTTTGGGCGCCATAAAGCCGCGCTGGGTTTTGGCCACGCGGGCGTAGGCCTGCTGTAGCAAGGCCTCTTCGTCGGTGCCCAACGGTAACGCCGGGGCATCGGACAAGACGGGCACCAAGGCCAGCCCTTGGGCATAAGCGCAGGCGGCTGCGGCCAGGTCTTCATCGCTCAAGCCTTCGCCTAGGCCAATGGCCACGGCCTCCTCGGCGGCAACGGGACGGCCGGTGCTGACCATGTCCAGCGCACACGACAGGCCCACCACGCGCGGCAGACGTTGGGTGCCGCCGGCACCGGGCACCAAGCCAAGGGTGACTTCCGGCAAAGCCAGCTTGGCCCTGCTGCTCAACAGCCGCTGCTGACAGGCTAGGGCCAGCTCTAGGCCACCACCGTAAGCCACGCCGTCTATGGCGGCCACCACGGGTTTAGCGCTCTTGGCCACTTGCTCAATCACGCTGGGCAAGGTGGGCTCGGTGCTGGCCGCCGGGGTATTGAACTCGGTGACGTCGGCACCGGCGCTGAACACGCCCCCCTCACCCATTAAGACGATGGCCCGCACTGCTTCGTCACCCTGGGCCACCGTTAAGGCATGGCTAAGCCACTGCCGCAGCGACAGCGACAGGCTGTTGACCCGCCCGGATTGAAACCGAATGAGCGCCACGGCCCCCACGCGCTGATAAAGACTGGATGGATTCATGTCTGCGTCTCCTGTGTCAACCGCCCTTAATGGCGGGCAAAATACAGCTTGTGTAAGGCGTCTAAATCGACGTCGTCGGCCGCCGACGACAGCAGCACCTTACCGCTTTGCATTAAATACACATGATCGGCAAGGCCCACCGCCCTGTGGGTGTTTTGCTCCACCAATACAATGGTTTTGCCCTCTTCTTTTAAGCCCTGCATGATCTCAAAAATGGCGCTGACGATGACCGGCGCCAGGCCTAAAGAGGGCTCATCGATTAACAACACCTCTGGCGTCGACATCAGCCCACGGCCCATGGCCAACATTTGCGCTTCCCCTCCAGACAACGAGCCCGCCTGCTGCTTGTACCGCTCTTTCAGGCGCGGAAAGCGCTGGTAGTTAAGCTCAAGATTGGCCGCGATTTGGTCGCGGCTGTGCTTGGGATAGGCCCCCATCAACAGGTTTTCCTCTACGCTCATGTCTTTGAACACCATCCGCCCTTCGGGAATGAGGCATAGCCCCATGGCCGGCATGTCCCAGGTGTTGACGTGGTTTAAGGCGCGCTCATCCAGGCTAATCGTGCCCTGAGTCACCGGCACCAGGCCCATAATCGCCCGCAGCAGCGTGGTTTTACCGGCGCCATTGGTGCCAATAATGGTGGTTAACTGCCCTTGAGCCACCTCAAGCGACACGTCCCAAAGAATGTTGATGGCGCCATAGCCGGCGCGAACATGGTCTATTTTAAGCATGGCTTTCTCCGGTATAACTTTTAATCACTTCGGGATGGCTGAAGACTTCTTCAGGCGTGCCGTTGGCAATGAGTTCGCCAAAATTGAGGACGCACACGCGGCTACACATTTGGGAAATGGTGTCGATGTCGTGTTCGATGATCAAAATGCCAATTTGGCGTTCTTTATGCAGGGTGTGCAACAGCTGCATGAAATGACGTTTGCCCGTGGTTTCTAGCCCCGCCAATACCTCATCCAACAGCAGCAGCTGCGGCTCTGTCGCCAACGCCTTGGCCACTTCCAAAGCCTTCAACTCGGTCAGCGCCAACGCCGTGGCGGCGGCGCTGTGGGCTTTGTCCATCAGCCCCATAAACTGCAAAATGTCGTCAATTTTGTCGTGGTCAACGCGACCGGTGCCAAAGCGCTGGGCCACGATTAAATTCTCACGCACGCTGAGCTCGTGCATGGGCTGAGGGATTTGAAACGACCGCCCTATGCCCATGCGGGCGCGCTGATGCAAGGCCGTCTTGAGCATGTTCTGAGCTTGGAACTGAATCTCGCCGCTGCTGGGTTTGACCAGGCCGGACACCGCATTAAACAGCGTGGTTTTGCCCGCACCATTAGGGCCCACCAGCCCCACCACTTCATCGCGGGCCACCGACATGCTGACGTTATTGACCGCCACCAGGCCGCCAAACTGAATGGTGACATTATTGAGGTTGAGCATGACGGACTCCTTTAAACTTCTTCGCCAGCAGCGGCACTAGGCCGGCAGGGCTGAAAATAATCATCGCCACCAACAGCGCGCCCAACACAATTTGGTGGCCGGTGGGCATGATGTTTTTGAAAATAAGTTGGTCGATGAGGTAAATCACAATGGCACCGATTAAAGGCCCGAGTATGCTGCGGTAGCCGCCAAAAATGGCCGCAATAATGGGCACCAAAGTCCAACTTGAATCAAAAGCGTAGTTGGGCTCTAAAAAGTTAATATAATGGGCGTTAAACGCGCCCACCACGCCGGTCATAAAGGCCGACACCAACAGCATGGCGGCTTTGAGTAAGGTGCTGTTCACCCCAACGACCTGGGTGGCGGCCTCTGATTCATGCATGGCCTTAAGGGCAACGCCATAGTGGCTTTTGCTGATGTGGTAATACACCAGAACAAACACCACCACGATGGTCAAAATCAGCAAATAACTGCCCAAGTTACTGCTTAAATCCATCCCCAATACCGTCGGCAAGGCGGGAATGCCGGTGAGCCCGCCGGCGCCGCCGGTCACGCTACGCCATTCCGTGGCCACGATTCTAAAGATTTGCGCATAGGCCAAAATCGACAGCGCAAAATAAGGCCCAGACAGGCGCAACGCCGGCAACATCGCCAGCGACGCCACCGCCGCCCCCAAACCGCCCAAGAGCATGGCCGGCAAAACCGGCAGGCCATAATGC
>JAGNPU010000257.1 GCA_017989485.1 Neisseriaceae bacterium | reverse complement strand
ATTGGCTGAGCCCATCCAAACCGTGATGCGCCGTTATGCGGTTGAAAACCCATACGAACAGCTAAAAGACTTAACCCGCGGCAAAGGCGGCATCACGCCGGCCACCCTAGAAGTGTTCATCAACGGCCTGGCCATTCCTGAGGCAGAAAAAACCAAGCTGTTGGCCCTGCGTCCGGACACCTATGTGGGCAAGGCTGAGGCATTGGCCAAACGCATTTAATCCCTAAGGATGCAAAAACGGGTGACCCCACATGGGGCCACCCGTTTTTTTGATCACCCCCCACCCAGCAGGCTAATAATCGATGTCGCGTAGCGGATACCGCTTAGGCATGACATAGGCTTTTTTTCTGGCATCATAGCCAATGCGATAAGCTTGGTTTTGATAATGCACGCCTCGGTCCCAGCCACTCACCGTCAGCAACAAGGGATACAGGCCAGACCTAATCGGTACGCTGCGGTCAATCTTGATCTGGCTGTCCAATACCGTTTCCTTACGCTTGACCAAACCCACCCCCTCATTGTTCATCGACGCCCCTATCCAATGCTCGGCAATGCTGCGTCCTTGCGGCACCAGTATCACGTAATGGCTGCCCGCATAGCCTTGATGCATGTCACCGTGACGGCTCAAAAAACCATAGGTCTGTGGGCCAAACTGATGAAACGTCCAATCCTTGGGCGCATGACCAAAGGCACCGACGGTGATGTCTGCTTTGGCTGAGGCCGTCGTGGCCTTACCCCCCACGACATCGACCACAAACATGGCCACATAGCCAGAATGAACGTGGCCGGCAGAAGGCGTTTGCTGCTCAAAATCATAGCGCTGCCCGTACATCAACACATAATGTGCCTCGCCGCGGGCGTGGGCCACGGTTTTGTGCGCGCCCATCTGCATACAATAGGCGCCCTGCTCTGTCGTTGCCACCCAGCATTGGCTGGCTTCATCGTACTGTGGAAAATACTGATCAATCACACGATCGACCGGCCCTTGTCCAGCCGCCATCACGCTACCGACGGCCCATAAAGGCCACCACAAAAGCCCACGAACCATTATAGACACCCTAAAAAATGAATCATGCATCAATTTAACCTAGCCCCACCACAGGGTCAATGACCCCCATCAGTATAAAACGGCAACAGCGCGGCTTCTGCGTCAAAATCGGGCGACTCGGTGCCATAAATCAGCTCGATGCTGGCGTTGCCCACCCCACAATAGCCAAACACGCCCTGCTGCAGCTGCTGGATTAATAATTCTTTATAGCCATAGGCCTGATAGGTGGCTTCATCGGCCGCCGCATGCATGAACAGCCGAATGCGCTTGTCTTGCAGCAGCCCTTGCTGGCGTTGGTCTTTGTCCTCATAGGCAAAGCCCCGCGTCAACACCCTATCCACCCACCCCTTGAGCATGGCCGGCATGCTCCACCAGTAAACGGGGCAAACCAATACCCACTCGCTGGCCAAGCTTAATCGCTGCTGCATCTGCAGCACATCATCGGCCACCCCAGCACCGTGATGATAGGCGGTTAAATCGGCGTCTTGCATGACGGGGTTAAACTGCTCTTGATGTAAATCGATAAAATCAATAGTATTAGCCTGATCGGCGGCCAAAGCGCGTTCATGCCGCCGGGCCCAATAATGACTGAACGATGCTTGATTTGGATGCGACACCACAATCACGGTCTTCATTTAATGATCTCCTGGTAGTAAGTTACCAGTAGTAACTTACTACATGTATTATTTTTACGTCAAGAAATTTATGAAAACACGCCTGAGTAAATCTGCGCGCCACCAACAGCTCTTAGCCGTTGCGGCCACCCATATACTAGAAGTCGGTGCCGACAGGCTCACCCTCGCCACGGTGGCGCAACAAGCTGGGGTGTCTAAGCCCATTGCCTACGACCACTTTGGCAGCAAGCAAGGGCTGCTATTAGCGCTGTTCAGCCACTTAGAAGCCGGTTACACCGACACGCTGAATCAGGCTTTCGCCCTCACCACCCTCAATCTGGACCAACGCATTGAGCTGCTCATACACACTTATATGGACTGCATGGCCAAAACCGGCGCCTTACTCGAACACATCCAGGCCGGCTTACAGTCACAAATCGAAGCCCAGCAACACAGCTGCTATACCGACTTGCTAAACCGATCCATCGACGGCCTCTCGCCCTATCTGCCCACGCCCATGAATGATTTACGGGCCAAGCTGATCATTTTCTTTGCCGCTGCCGAAAGCGCCTGCACCTTGGTCAGAAGCCATCACCTGACAGAACCCGCCTGTTATGCCTTGCTGCACAAAACGCTGAATGGCTTACTGGGGCTGCCCACCGGCCCTTGAGCCCGTGGGCAAACCCACAAAAAAAGCCCAGCGCACAGGCGCTGGGCAGAATCATTTTAGGGCACGACGAGCCTAATGCTTGCTGTGGGTTAACTTGTCTAAATACCCCATGGCAAATGCCGACAGCACAAACGTCAGGTGGATCAGGATGTACCATTTAATTTTGTCGCCGTCGACCTGCTCTAATTTCATAAAAATCCGCAGCAGATGAATAGACGAAATCGCCACTATCGACGCCGCCACCTTCATTTTTAGGGAGCTGGCGTCCATGGTACCGAGCCAATTCAGCTTGTCGGTGTTCTCATCCAGGTTCAACTGCGACACAAAGTTCTCGTACCCCGAAATCATCACCATCACGATGAGGCCACCCACTAAGGCCAAATCAACCAGGGCCAATACCTGTAAAATCAAATCCGCCTCGGAAATGGTGAAAATAATCTGCAGCGAATGAAAGGCCTCTTTAAAAAAGATGATGGCCAACATCAAGAGCGCCAGCGACAGGCCCAGATAAATCGGCGCCAACAGCCAGCGCGACACGTAAATCAAATGCTCGATAAAATGCTCAACTCGTTTCATGCCGTCATCCACAGTAAAATTCAGAACGACATTCTAATCTGATTTGGCCTTTTGCCCGCCACTTTATTGGTAAATTTGGCCACAAAGCGCCGTAATATGTGGTTTATCGTGTACAGACCCGCCGAAACCCCAACGTGGCCGACGCCATTTAACTTGCCTTAGACAAACAACATGTTTATTCTGTTGCCATATTGGCTATGAAAGCACCCACTATGAATCGCCTCACCCCCAAAACCCTTGTGATCATCAGCCTTTGCCTTTTGGCCCTAGGCTGGTTTTTACGCGGCAATAGCGACGCCGTCAGCCACGGCGACCAACAAATCTGTGAGGCCGTTGTGACCGAACAAATGCATGGTGCGCCTGAGCTGCTGGCCAAATGCCATGAGCCCGGCATGGCGGCGATGATGAAGGCCAAAAGGCAAAACCTAAGCGCACAAGAAACCGCTCAGGCCATCGGCTCAGCCAATCGTTCTGATGTCGGCGGCACCCTATTGGGGCATTTCCTATTGGGCCTAGGCCTGGCCTTACTGGCCGGCGGCCTATACAAATGGCGCAAACAGGCATAAGGCCCAGCCACATCACAAAAAACCCACCGATGCTCATCGGTGGGTTTTTTAATCATCGGCTTAGCGCGCAAAGGTGTCAAAGGCCAAATCACCCTCGGGATGTCGATAAGGCTTAATCGGCCAACCATAGGCCTGGCTCAGCAACGCTTGCGTCATCACCTCGGCCACCGGCCCTTGGGCCAAGATTTTGCCATCGCTGAGCAACACAATGTGTTCGGCGTAGTTGGCGGCCAAACTCAAGTCATGTAACACCATGATGGTGGTTAAGTGTTGGCCCAACACCTGAGGCTGCAAGCAGCGCATTAATTGAT
>JAGNPU010000256.1 GCA_017989485.1 Neisseriaceae bacterium | reverse complement strand
CGTCGCCAGCGCCCAACTACACGCCTACTTTACCCATAGGCTAAGCCAATTTGACCTACCCTTAGACCTCGTCGGCACACCGTTTCAACAACAGGTATGGCAGGCATTACAGGCCATTCCTTATGGCTATACCTGCGCCTATGCCGACTTAAGCCAGTACATCAGTCGACCCAAAGCCCAGCGTGCCGTCGGCGCGGCCAACGGCAAAAACCCCCTGAGCATCATCGTGCCCTGCCACCGGGTCATAGGCAAAAACGGCCAGCTCACCGGCTATTCTGGCGGCCTGAGCACCAAGGCCTGGCTGTTACAACATGAGCAAACCGCCCCCTGGCCGCGCCCATAGAAAAAGCCGCCCTTGGGGCGGCTTACCGTGTCGGCTCATTCTTCAACCTCAGCCCTGATGTTGGATTAACCAGCACTGATGGATTTTTTTGTTTCTAAAGTCTTCCGGCACCGATTGGGCAGAAATGTCTTGCACCACATACCGCTTGGCCACGGCCTCGTCCATCTCAAACGTGCGCAGATTATTGGAGAAGTACAGGCTGCCGCCCTTTTCCAACAGCGTCATGGCCCCATCAATAAGCCCGACGTGGTCGCGCTGCACGTCCAAGTCTTCCAACATCTTCTTGCTGTTGGAAAAGCTGGGTGGGTCCATCACAATGAGGTCAAAGCGTTTGCGCTCAAAGCGGGCATTGTCCAGATACACAAACACGTCTTCACGGATGATTTGGTGCTTGACCATGTCGATGCCGTTTAACTCGAAATTGCGCTTGGCCCAGTTTAAATAAGTATTCGACAGGTCTACCGTTTCGCTCGACGCCGCGCCGCCGGTGGCCGCATACACGCTGAAGCTGCCGGTGTAGGCAAACAGGTTTAAAAAACGCTTGCCCGCGGCGGCTTCGCCCACGCGTTGACGGGTAGGCCGATGGTCTAGGAACAGGCCCGTGTCTAAGTATTTTTCCAAATTGACCCAGAAGCGACGCCCATGCTCGCCCACCACAAAATCTTCACCGGCCACGTCGGTTTTTTCATATTGGCTAATGCCTTTTTGACGCTGGCGGGTCTTGATCGAAATCGACGCCTCGTCAAAGCCGGTCACAAAGCAAATGGTGTCCACAATGCCTTTTAACCAAACCTTGTGGTCGTCATTGTGCATCAACCAACCCGTGTCGTATTCCTGTAAATGAATGCGGTCACCATAGATGTCTACCGCAAAAGGAAACTGAGGCACATCTTTATCATAGATACGCCATGCTTCGACGTCATGACGGCGTGCCCACTTCATCAGGTGTTTGATGTTTTTACCCAGGCGGTTGGCAAAAGGACTGAAATCAGTCATGGTTCACACTTCTATTTCTTACGGTCAATAATGGCGCCATTTTACACTGATTTACGCTTTTATAGGGCTTTTTCAACAAAGCGGTTGCGATTTCCTATGATGCCTTGTACAATGCCGTTTCTTTACTTCTTTATGAAGCCATCGTCTTCAACCTCCGTGCTAGCCGCCAGTCAACGTGATTTCTATTTAAAAATCAGTTATTTATGCTTGCCGTATAGGTTTTTGGTTGTCGCCGATGTAGTTTAACGTAGAAGCCGCTATTACTTAAAAAAATGGCTTCTCAGGCAAAACCAAGCTTGAAACCTATGCTGTTACTGAATGTTATTCAGTGCGCTTTTGGTGCCTAATTCTGGGCCAAAGCCAGTGTTTTGCTGTATTTTTAGGATCAATATGACCATTTCATTTGCCGACTTAAAACTCAGCGCCCCTATTGCCTCTGCCCTTGTTGAAGCAGGCTACACCAGCCCCACCCCAGTACAATTACAATCGATTCCTGCCGCATTAGAAGGCAAAGACCTATTGGTTTCAGCGCAAACCGGTAGTGGTAAAACCGCCGCTTTCTTGTTACCTTCACTTGAAAAAGTAATTCAAAAAAGTGACAAGCCTGGCAAAGGCCCACGCGTATTGGTGTTGACCCCAACCCGCGAATTGGCCCAACAGGTAGAAGAAAACGCCAAAGTATACGGCCAAAACATGCGCTGGTTGCGTACCGTGACCCTAGTGGGCGGTACCTCTTTCGGTTACCAAACCCGTAGCTTGAGCCGTCCTATCGACGTGATCGTGGCCACCCCAGGTCGCCTGATGGACCACATGCGCCAAGGCCGCATCGACTTTAGTCGTCTAGAAGTGTTGATTCTGGACGAAGCTGACCGCATGTTGGACATGGGCTTCATCGAAGACATCGAAACCATCGTGGCCGCAACCCCTAAAGAACGCCAAACCCTATTGTTCTCTGCGACCCTAGACGGCACCGTTGGCAAACTGGCGGCACGCCTGACCAATGAGCCCGTGCGCATTGAAGTAGAACGCATTCAAGAAGAAAGCAAAATTGAAGAGCGTCTGATGTATTGCGATGACTTCCGTCATAAAGACCGCATCTTGGACCACATCCTGCGCGAGCCTGGCATGGACCAATGTGTGATTTTCACCGCAACCAAATCATTCAGCGAACAGCTTTCTGACGACCTATACCAAAAAGGCTACGCAGCCGCCTGTCTACACGGTGACATGCCACAAAACTGGCGTAACCGTACCTTGAACGACTTACGTACTGGCCGCATCAAAATCTTGGTGGCCACCGACGTTGCCGCTCGTGGTATTGACGTACCGACCATTACCCACGTGATCAACTACGACTTGCCAAAACAGGCCGAAGACTACGTTCACCGTATTGGCCGTACCGGTCGTGCTGGCCGTAGTGGCCTAGCGATTTCATTCTCTGAAGTTAAAGAGTACATGAAAGTCAGCAAAATCGAACGCTACTTGGGCCGTCAATTGCCTGAGTCAGTTATCGAAGGCATGGAGCCTACTCGTCGCAAACCTAAACCTTCTGCTGGTGGCGCTGGTCGTCGCGGTGGCAACGGTGGCGGCAGCTACGGCGATCGTCGTCGCAGCGGTGGCGGCGCACCTGGCACCGGTGGCAAACCTGCTTTTGGTGAAAAACGTTATGGCGGTGGCAACGGTGGTGGCAGTGGCCGTCCTCGCAGCGCTGGCCCTGGTACCGGTGGCCCACGTGGCCGTAGCCGTTCTACCGGCAGCAGCCAAGGCTAAGCAGCCCTAGCACCCTACGCAA
Source organism: Neisseriaceae bacterium (assembly GCA_017989485.1). Classification (GTDB taxonomy): domain Bacteria; phylum Pseudomonadota; class Gammaproteobacteria; order Burkholderiales; family Neisseriaceae; genus JAGNPU01. Next base: position 657 of record JAGNPU010000256.1, on the reverse strand, counting down.
AAAGCCGTCTCTTTATTGAGGCGGCTTTTTTGTGCTTGAACATCCAGTTTTTTACGCCCAACCCTTTTTTCGTTTGACGATTATCTGCCATTTTGGGTATCGGCCATATACTGGCCATACCCGTCCCAAGCAACTGCTCAATACACCCAGCCCAGCAATACCATCAGCACCATTGCGGTCAGCATCCATATTAAAATGCCGCCCACAATATTTTCTAATACGTTTTTAGACAAAGCACCCATGATGATGACGACAGCCAAACCTATGAAGGGCATCACCATAGCTTGGTCACTGCTGAAGCACATCAATAAAGTCACAAACGCAAAACCAAGGCAGGTCAGAAACTGTTTCTTTGCCGTATTCATTTCAGCCTTTTGGTAAAAAATAGAATTTAAACACATTTGCATATAACAATCAATCAATCCTAACATACCCATCCCAACATGATACTATGCCATTACAGTACTGATAGGAATAGTGCGTGACCAAAACCCCTTCCCTTTTTGCTCTAATGCTCAGTGGATTCGCCGCCATCGCGACAGCGCATGGCCTTTATTTAATCCTCACGGCCTACCTTATTCGAGAACGCTTTTGGCTGATCGGGTTAATCATGTATGGGCTTTATTTTTTTGCCGCCATCATCATGCTCTTTATCCT
>JAGNPU010000255.1 GCA_017989485.1 Neisseriaceae bacterium | reverse complement strand
GCTGCGTCATGCGGGCCTGGCCGCATTAGTCATTGTTGGCCTATTGGCCCTCACCATCGTGCCGGAAAACGGCATTTTACGTCATCCAGAAACCGGCACCATTACCGGCTCACCGTTTCTAAAAGGTATTGTGGTACTTATTTTTGTGTTTTTTGCCGTGCCGGGTTATGTCTATGGTCGTACCGTTGGCACCATGAAAAAAGACACCGATGTCATCCACGCCATGTCTAGCACCATGAACACCATGGGCACCTATATTGTGTTGGTGTTTTTTGCGGCGCAGTTTGTGGCGTTCTTTGACTGGACCAATTTTGGCCAAGTGTTTGCCGTCGGTGGCGCCGAGTTTTTACAAACCATCGGCTTAACCGGCCCGTTCCTATTCTTTGCCTTTATTCTCATTTGCGCCATCATTAATTTAATGCTGGGCTCGGCGTCCGCTCAGTGGGCCATTACCGCACCGATTTTTGTGCCCATGCTGATGTTGGTCGGTTATGCACCCGAAGTCATTCAAGCTGCCTACCGTATTGGCGACTCGGTGACCAACATCATCACGCCGATGATGAGCTACTTTGGTATGATTATGGCCGTCGCCATCCGTTATAAAAAAAACCTAGGCTTAGGCACTCTGATTGCCACCATGTTGCCTTATTCCATTACGTTTCTAGTCGGTTGGAGCCTGCTGTTTTATATTTGGGTGTTTCTGTTGGGCTTGCCCGTTGGTCCAGGCGCTGCAACCTACTACACCCCAAACTAGGATACAGCGCACAACCACTGCCTGATACCGGCCCCATCGCCTTGCGTTGGGGCCTTTTTTAATGCTTAAAAACCAATTTAAAATAGAGATGGCATTTTGGGGCCTAATATTAGATAATAAAGGCAAGTTAAGCTTTTGATTACGCAACAAAACGTTGAATCCTAACCATAAGTTGATGCCCCTTAAATGACCAGCCCGTTTAAACCCTCAGAATTGATCACGCTGCCAGATGATGCCGACCATCACCACCATGATTATCATCAGGTGGTTATTGGTATTTCTGGCCAGGCCCAATTCGATGTCAGCGGCAAACAACGTTTAATTGGGCCGGCACAGGGCTGTTTGGTGTATTCTGAAGCAGAGCATGAATTTTTGGGCTTGGGTAAAAATAAAATGCTCATTCTCAACGTCCAACTCAATGAATCGCTGGGCCAAAAAACGCTGCAGCAGGTGTCAGGGCTGTTTGAACAAAATCCGTTTTTTCAGCTCAGCCACAGCAGCCACCAGCTGACCGAGCTATTGGGCAATCAAATTGCCCAATACCCTAACGACCCCTTACTCAACCAGGCCTGTACCGACACCGTCATCTGCCTGTTGCGCCAGCATTGGCCCGACCAGGGCCCAGAACGGTCGATGAGCCGGCTCAATATGGACGTGCTCGATGCCTATATTGACGCCCACCTCGAACGCAAAATCAGCGTGGCCCAGCTGGCCGGGCGGGTGTTTCTGGGCGAAAGCCAGTTCCACGCCTTGTTCAAACAGCAAAACGGCGTCACCCCCTATCAATACGTGTTGAAAAAACGCTTGAATAAGGCACTGTCCCTGCTCGAGGCCGGCCAACACAGCCTCAGCGACATCGCCCACAGGGCCGGCTTTGCCAACCAAAGCGCCTTTACCCATTCTTTTTCCAAACACTACGGCGTCTCGCCTTCAAAATACTTAAAATAATCAACCGCATACCATTACTTCGTACTTTTTGACAAAATTTTCGGGGGTTTTGGCAAGACCCCCAACAAGGGTGAGTCATAAACTATTTGGATTGGCCACCCGTGCCCACATAACGAACGCTCATAAAGCGAGTCTCAAAGGATGTCATATGTTTCATGCGATGGATGTGTTACGCCCCGATTTTCTTAAACAGCCCCTGTCTGACCTATGGGACACCATTTCGCCGCTGTATTGCGTCGATGAAGACAGCCTGCTGACCGACTTACTGCCGCTGGCCACCCCTTCAGACGCCGACATGGCCAAGATCACCCAGCGCACCGGCGACTTAATTCAGGCCGTGCGCGCCGACAAAAACGCCATTCAGCTGATTGATGCCCTGCTGCTGGAATACAGCCTCGACACCAAAGAAGGCGTGCTGCTGATGTGTGTGGCCGAAGCGCTGTTGCGCATCCCCGACGTGGCCACCGCCGACGCCTTAATCAACGACAAGCTCAGCGTCGCCGACTGGCAGGCCCACCTCAAGCAATCCCCATCGACCCTCGTCAATACCGCCTCTTGGGGCCTGGCCTTAACCGGCAAGGTCTTGAAGCTGAGCGATGAAGAACAAAAACCCGCCTCGGCCTTGGCCAAGTTAACCACCAAGCTGACCGAGCCGGTGATTCGTCTGGCCATGTTGCAGGCGATGAAAATCATGGGCCACCAGTTTGTGCTGGGCCGCACCATGGACGAAGCCTTGAAAAAAGGCCGTCCCAACCGCGCCAAAAACTGCACCTATTCTTTCGACATGTTGGGCGAGGCCGCCCTCACCGTGGTCGATGCCAAAAAATACTTTGACGACTACCGTCAGGCGATTCAAACCGTGGGCCGTGACATTGCGACCAACCCCGCCGCCTCACCCACCCCCACCGTGTCGATTAAGCTGTCGGCCCTACACCCTCGCTACGAAGTGGCCAATACCGAACGCGTGTTGACCGAACTGTTTGCGACCGTGTTGACCCTATTGAAACAGGCGCGTGCCGTCGACGTGGGCATCACCATCGACGCCGAAGAGGCCGATCGCTTAGAGTTATCTTTAAAGCTGTTTGAAAAACTGTACCGCGACCCTGTGGTCCAAGGCTGGGGCAAGTTTGGCCTGGTGATTCAGGCCTATTCCAAACGCGCCTTACCCGTATTGACCTGGCTAGCGGCTCTGGCGGCCGAACAGGGCGATGTGATTCCGCTGCGCCTGGTGAAAGGCGCGTATTGGGACACCGAGATCAAGATTAGCCAGCAGCGTGGCCTGCCCAGCTATCCCGTGTTTACCCGCAAAGAAGCCACCGACGTGAGCTATCTGGCCTGCGCCCGCTTCTTGCTGTCTGAGCCCGTGCGCGGCCTGTTATACCCCCAGTTTGCCGGCCACAACGCCCAAACCATTTGCGCCATCGCCACGATGGCCACCCATCAAGACTTTGAATTCCAACGCCTGCACGGCATGGGCGAAGCCCTACACCTGCATGCCATGGCCACACACGGCCAGCCGGTGCGCATTTACGCCCCCGTCGGCAGCCATAAAGACCTATTGCCCTATTTGGTTCGACGCCTGTTGGAAAACGGCGCCAACAGCTCTTTTGTGCATCAACTAGGCAACCACAACATCCCCGTGGCCGAGCTGTCGGCCCATCCGGTGCAGATTTTGCTGGCCCAACCCACTTTGCACAATGCGCGCATTCCCCTGCCGCCGGCGATTTTTGGGCCCAAGCGTCAAAACTCTCTCAGCGTGAACATCGACATCGATTCGAGCTGGGCGCCGATGGCCGCGGCCTTAACGCCGTTCTTAAGCCATCAATGGCAGGCCAGCTCTCTCATCAGTGGCCAGGCCGGCAGCAGCGACCCTCAAGCAGTATTGGCCCCGCACAACCATCAGGAAACCGTGGGCCACGTCGTGTTCGCCCAGGCCGATCAGGCTCTGGCCGCCATTGCCTCGGCCCAAGCCGCCTTCCCCAGCTGGCGTGACACCCCCGCCGCCGACCGCGCCGCCGCCATTTTGCGCTTTGCCGACTTATTGGAAACCCATTACCCAGAGTTCATTGCCCTATGCCATCGCGAAGCGGGCAAAACCGTCCAAGACTGCATCGACGAAC
>JAGNPU010000254.1 GCA_017989485.1 Neisseriaceae bacterium | reverse complement strand
GATGACGGCGCTTTCTGCCCACGTTCGCCCTTCGTCTATCAAGACCGGCGACTTGCCTAGGGGGTGAATGGCCTGCAGGGCCGGCGGTGCCCGATGGCTACGTCGATGGCGCTGATAATGGACGATGTCGCATGCCAAATCCAGCTCTTCCAGTAGCCACACCACCCGCATTGCGCGAGAATTATTTAAATAATGTAACTCCATATTACCCCCAACGGCAAACAATGCCTAAAGCATAACGCAAAAGCCCCTTCGTGCCAGCACAAAGGGGCTTAATGACGGGGGTTCGTCCGGGCACTGTGGCCAAATATCAACAGGTCATGCCGATTAAATCCGTCCCGTAGGAATTATCAATGGCACACAGCCATTGGCCTTGAGCCCCTCGCGTAAAGACATAGGTCGCACGCCTATCCATGGCGTACGTTTGCTCGTCTTTGTCTGAGGCCAAAAAGGTGTGCGACAGCACCAACACCGTATCGCCAGCCTCAAGAAACACCATGTCGCCCTGAGTCGGGGTCAAACTGTTGTCAAAATAGGCAGCAATCTGAATAAAGGCGGCCTTAATCTCGGCTTTGCCACGGGCCACCCTATCGGCCTTGACCACCAAGACGGCGTCATCGGTATAGTGCGTCATTAACGTGTCAAACGCTTCTTGCTTAATCGCCACATCACAGGCTTTAATAATGTCTTTAATGTCTTGCATCAGTCCTCCTTGGTTTGTCACGCTGAAACAGCGCCCAAAAAACGGGGCTTTTGGGCGCTGTGCCTATCACCTAAGAATTGAGACCAGCAGGAAGTCAGGCGCTACACCACTACTCAGGCCGCTTTTTGGGCACCCAAGCCCAGCACATGAGCGCTTCTATGGGTGCCTCCCCGCTTTCGTCGGTCACCAAACAGGGCACCACAAAATCGCCCTTCTCTTCGTTTTGTAAGCGCTTAGCCATCTCGTCAGACAGGGTCGCCACGGCACTCATGGCCCCGACCGAGCGCTTGGTATAATGAATGGTCATGCTTTTCAACAGCATCAGCTTGTCATCGGGCGTATTCATGCCCACCACAAAGCCGGTGGCGGTTTCTGCCAGCAAGGCCATGGCCGTGGCGTGCACGCCCTTAATATGATTTTGTACTTTACGCCGGTTTTCAACCCGCACGCTGACGCGCTCACAGCTGACCTCGTCAAAAACCAGGCCAGCAGTATTTAAAAAAGGCACGACTCGCCCTAGGGCAAAGGTTTTGGCCCGATTGCCCAAACCCCTAGGCCAACGATCAAATTTGGCCATATTGGTCGACATTCTGTTTTTGATACGCATTTTTCTTCCTTGTGGACGTTAACGAAGCCGCTGATTTAAGTTATGATGGGCTTCTTTTATCTGCTTTGGCCTAAACGCGATGAACACGCTTAAATTCACCAAAATGCACGGACTCGGTAATGATTTTATGGTGGTTGATGGGATTACTCAATCTTTTAAACCGAGTAAAACCTCTATAAAACAATGGGCTGACCGTCAGTTTGGGATCGGCTTTGACCAACTGCTGTTGATCGAACGCGCCGATGCGTCAGAGAATGATTTCAAATACCGAATCTTCAACGCCGATGGCTCTGAAGTCGAACAGTGTGGCAATGGTGCGCGCTGTTTTTTCCGTTTTGTCATCGACAAGCAATTGACCCAAAAAACCCAGCTCAGAATTGAGACCAAAAAAGGCGTGATCGAACCTAGGTTAGAAGCCAATGGGCTGATTACCGTCAATATGGGCACCCCAAAACTGGACGCACAAAACATCCCTTTTGTGCCGCTGGAGCCGACGATGGCCGCTGACGCCGTGACCCATGAGCTGTTGTTAAGCAATGGCGAACGCCTAGCCATCAGCACCGTTAACATGGGCAACCCCCATGCCGTACTGCTGGTCGACGACGTCGACACGGCGCCCGTTTTGGACTTGGGCACGCAAATTGAATGCCACCCTCAGTTTCCTGAAAAGGTAAACGTGGGCTTTATGCAGCGCCTTGATGCCCACAGCGTGCGCCTACGCGTGTTTGAACGCGGCGTCGGCGAAACCCTGGCCTGCGGTACCGGCGCCTGTGCCGCCGTGGTGGCGGGCATACGCCTGGGTTTACTACACCATACCGTCTTGGTTCACCTACCTGGCGGCGACCTAACCATTAGCTGGGCACCTGGCCAAGCCGTGATGATGACGGGGCCTGCCCAAACCGTTTTTGAAGGGGAGTTAGTGATTCATGAATGAAGCTGCCATTTTGGATTTTTTAAAAAACAATCCCGAGTTTTTGTTAACCCATGCCAAAAGCCTAGGCGTACAGCCCAGCCATGAGAAAATCACGGCCTTTGCTGAAGTCAAACTACAGGCCAATGAAATTCGCACCGAGCGCATGGCACAACACCTCAACGAGGTCATCGACAATGCTCGCCACAATCAAGCATTAATCGAAACCCTGTTCGCGCTAGACCACGCCCTCATTGCGGCCACCAGCCTCAACGACGTGGCCACGGCGTTGCACACGGCGCTGGACCAAGGCTTTCAACTGCCTCAATACGCCCTCAGACTGGTGCCTCAGGCGCACATGACCTTGCCCGAAACGGGATTACTCAAGCCCAACACCCCAACGTTTGAGAAATTCAAGCTGCTCAAACGCAGTGTGTGCGACCACTATCTGGCCGACGATGTGCTGGCCTGGTTGCCAAAATCGGCCGAAACCCTACAAAGCTTTTTGAAAGTACCGCTGTTGGGCCCCACCCAAGACTTCATCGGCATCCTCATCGTGGCCAGCCCCAACCCGAAACACTTTGGCCCCGAGCAAGACACCCACTACATGGACCATCTGGCCCTCAGCCTCAGCGCTGCCCTTAACCGTATTTTAACCCTAGCCAACGCATGAACATCAACCTGATCGTGGCGGCGCTTTTCGCCGCCTGCTTTGTCTGGCAAGCCGCCAAATACCAAGAAACCAAGTGGTTGCTCGCCAGCCTAGGCCTGTGGGTCGGCTTTACCTTTATGCTGAGCAGCCTACTGCCCTCCGCCTACACCCCCAACACCGGCCTGTACCACAGCCATATTGCGATGTTTATTGGCAGCCTGATTTACTTCGTGAACCAAGTGCGGTGGGACAAAAAAAACCGCCTCATCCGCTTTAATCCGTCCAGTGGGCCATTCTTACCCTATTTGGCCATGGCCCTCTTGTTCATGCACCTAGGCTTTGCCGTACTGTCCGCCTGGGTTTGGTGGTTATACCCTGCAGGCCTAACCTATTTTGCCATTTACAGCCTGCTCCAGCTGTATTTGCTCCAGCCGACCTATTTTATGGGCATGACGCTGACCTTGACCGCCTTAATGATGTTGCGGGCCCACCTGACACACACCCGTGCCATGACCGGCAAGGCCTTGCAAATGGCTTTTTTGTGGGGATTTTTCAGCACGGGACTGTATATTGTCTTGGATTTAATTTACGCCATTTAAAATAGCTTGCCAGCCACACGGCAGAAGATCATAATGTTTTCCTCTGCCTTATTTGGACGTCTACACCGCTATGTCTTTCAGCCTTTATCTGTCTATTTTTACCTTTTTACTGATTGCCGCGGTGACGCCTGGCCCTAACAATATTTTATTGACCACCACGGCCGCCAACTTTGGCCTTAGCCGCGCCCTGCTGCCGATGTTGGGCATTATGGTCGGCATGCAGGCCTTACTGGTGTTGGTGGCATCCGGCATAGGCAGCCTGATTATTCTACACCCCAATATTCACCTGGGCTTAAAAATCATGGGCAGTACCTACCTCGTGTGGCTGGCGTGGAAGCTGGGCTCTGCCCGT
>JAGNPU010000253.1 GCA_017989485.1 Neisseriaceae bacterium | reverse complement strand
GATTGGCCAGATATGCCGGAGTACACACATTGCCTGGCGCATTGCCCAGGTTTTTGGCCAAGTCCATGGCTTTCACCAAGGCATTGGCGGTGGCCACCGCCGTCGCCAGCGCAGACCCATGTTCGGTCACAAACACCACTTCGGTTAAGGCGTGAACTTTACCGTCTTGCTGATAGTCAAGACACTGATAGCCGGCATCGCCAAACGCCAAGGCAATGGCCGAAATGGCCACGCTGGCCACTTCGGCGCTCAGGCCGGTTAAATCAACGTGTACCTGCGCGGTTTGTGCCGCCACCGCGGCTTTGGCCACGCTGGCATAGGTTTTTTCAAAACTGCTGCGTCCTTGCTCTGCGTCTATGCCGGCCAACAAAACCTGACCCACGGCCGCTTCAGCGTGAACAAACAGTGAAGCCACCACAGCTTTTTCAACACCTATTTTCTTTTGTTTAATCAAGGAATTAACTAAAGACTGCTGTTCGGCACTTAAAATATTTACGGCGGCAGAGGCCTTTTGTTCGGCACTCACCCACAAAACCAAGGTATCATCTTGCTTTGGGTGCGTCGCTTGCGTATTTATGCTAAATTTCACGGTTTGCTCTCCTCTTACGAATAGTGGCTCACATGAGACAGACATGTAATAAAATGGACGATATACTGTCCTTATTGTAACCCATGCCAAGCAACCTGAACCCCAGCCGTTCCCTTTTATTGACAACAATATGATTTATATAAAAAACTTAACCAAAGAACTCACTTATACCGCCATTGGGATCTTTGTGGTGCTGCTGGCCATCTTGGTGTCAACACAAACCATTAACCTGCTTGGCCGCGCGGCACAGGGCCGCATTTCGGCCGATGCCGTGGCCGCCCTCATCGGCTTTTGGTCGCTAGGCCTCACGCCGCTGCTGCTGATTCTGACCGTATTCATCAGCATTCTGACCGTTTTGACCCGATATTGGCGGGAACACGAGATGTCGGTATGGCTGTCCTGCGGCCTGTCCTTACGCGACTGGGTATGGCCAGTGATGCGCTTCACCCTGCCGTTTTTCTTTTTGGTGACCTTTATGGCCACCGTGGTGTCGCCATGGGCCAGCTTTCGCAGCCAAGAATACGCCGAAATTTTAAAGCAGCGTGAAGAACTGTCGATGATTACCCCAGGGGTTTTTCGCGAAATAGGCAAAGACAACCGCGTGTATTTCATCGAAACCTTCGACCCCGAAACCGGCGCCGCCAAGAATATTTTCATCCAAGAAACCAAGAACGACATCGTCAGCACCGTGTTTGCCAACTCGGGCTATTTGCGCAATGAAAAACAAAACCGCCTATTCGTATTAGAAGAAGGCACTCGCTATACGGGTACGCCTGGCACGGCCAATTATCAAACCGTCGCCTTTGACGAGCTCAGCCTCATCATCGACACGCGCCCTAAGGCGCTGTCGGAAATCAGTGACCGCCAAACCATCCCCACCAAGGTGCTGTGGTCGTCAGACGTGCCCGAACACAAGGCCGAGCTGATGTGGCGGCTGTCTATGGGCATTAGCGTGCTGGTCTTGGCCTACTTGGCCATTCCCCTATCCTATTTGAATCCGCGCTCAGGCCAAACCTATAACCTATTGTTTGCCCTTGGCCTGTATTTGGTTTACCAAAACGGGGTGACCTTCTTGCGCAATATGGTTGGCGATGGCGACCTGCCTATGTCAGTTGGCCTGCCGCCCATGCACCTATTGTTATTGCTTTTGAGCTGGGTATTGATCCGCTACCGCATGCAACCCGCGGGCCGCTTCATGCCGACCTTAATGGCCTCATTAAAGAATAAATCATGAAGTTGCTTAACCGATACGTCACCCGCCAACTGATTGGCGCCAGCCTGTTTACCCTGGCGGCGCTGCTGGGCCTATACCTCTTTTTTGACGTCATGTCGGAAATTTCTAAGCTCGGCCGTGGCAGCTATGACACCCCCACGATGTTCCTCTACATCGCCTTGCTCATGCCTGGCCACGCCTATGAGCTGATGCCCCTGGCGGTGTTGATCGGCGGCATGGTGGCGATGACGCAGCTGGCGTCACACAGCGAATACACGGTGATGCGCACCAGCGGGGTATCCAACAAACAGATTGCGGCGCTGCTGATTAAGTTTGGCCTTGGCTTTGCCCTTCTGACCGCCCTCTTGGGCGAGGTCTTGGTGCCGCTGAGCGAACAAAAAGCCGAACGCATCCACCTGCGTGCGGTGGAATCCAACGTTTCGGCCAGCTTTAATTCCGGCATTTGGATTAAGGACAACTTAAACATCATCAACGTGGGCGAAATGCTGCCCGACAACTCGCTCAAGCTGCTACGCATGTATGAATACACGGCCGACAACCAATTAACCATGGTCGCCAGCGCCGACACCGGCACCTATAACAACGACGGCACCTGGGACTTAAACAACGTCAAGGTCACCCGCCTAGAGGCCAATAAGGTGACGGTTGAAGACCATGCATCACTGCACATTAACTCGGCCATCAACCCCAAGTTATTGAGCGTGCTGCTGGTGAAGCCAGAACAAATGTCGGTGGCCAATCTGGATGAATACATCGTCCATTTAGAAACCAATAAGCAAAAAACCCAGCGTTACCGCATCGCCTTTTGGAGCAAGCTCTTCTATCCACTGGCCTGCGTGTCTATGGCCTTAGTGGCGCTGGCATTTACCCCACAGCAGCGCCGCGGCGGCTCTTTGGGCACCCGCCTCTTCTTGGGGATTTGCCTAGGGGTGGGCTTTAACTTTACCAACCGCTTCTTCAGCTTTTTGGGCCAGCTTTATGACTGGAACGCCCTACTGTCGGCCACCTTGCCCACACTGCTGTTCCTACTGGCGGGGTTATGGATGATACGCCGGCAAGAACGACGTTAAGCACGACAAACAACCAAAAGCCTGATCTCACGATCAGGCTTTTTTTCATGCGAGGCACGGTCTGTGGTGGCGCTTTAGCATGGTTTATTTGAAACATAAGGTCGCGCCTGCCCGGCGCAGGGGATAAATACACCTCAGTGATAGTGCTGCTCAGCGCTATTGGGTCAGCTAATCACGCTTAAGCCCCAGTGAAGTACCTCCCCTTGACGCCGCCGAGTCAGGTTCTAGCGGGCCAGATGAAGCAGGCAAGCGCTTGTGGTGGTCGACCGGCTTCTATAGGAGACAGCCACTCTTGCCTGCGCTGGCCCGCTAGGTTCTGGCGAGGGCACCCCTTGCGCCAACGGCGTAAGGGGCGGCTGACCGGGGTGGCCTTTTCTTTGCATACTTTCTTTTGGCCACCCAAAAGAAAGTATGTCGCCCTACAGGGCGAAAGGCAACGACTGATCAATAACGAAGCAACCGAAGCATTGCGGATGGTTTTGGGCTTAACCCTAACGGCCATCACCCCCCAGCCTACGGCTGGCTGGATCCCCACCTGCGCGGGGATGACGGCACTTGGGCATATTTGGTGGGTTATCTCAAACGGGCCATACCAGGTCACCAAACCAAATAAACTATGGTCTGTTTATGACTCTGTTTGAGTCGCCTATTGGCCGTCACGAAACCAGTCCATCAACACACCGCCTCATCACGCCGAAACAATGGGCGCATCCTCACCCATCAACAGTACCTCATCCACCGCCAAGGCCGCCACAAACGCTGGCCGATGCGACACCAAAAGCCAGGCGCCCGGATACTGATTCAAGGCCTGTGCCAAAAGCGCCTGAGACGCCAAATCCAAATGATTGTCCGGCTCGTCCAACAGCAACAAGGCCGGTGCGCGAATGCCGCTGAACAAGCAGGCCAAAGCCACCTTCAGCTGTTCGCCGCCGC
>JAGNPU010000252.1 GCA_017989485.1 Neisseriaceae bacterium | reverse complement strand
ATCATGAAGCGTCGTGTCGCCATACTCAGTTTAGCAGGATTGTTATTGGCCGCCTGTGGCAGCACCAGCATGTGGTAAGGCCATCACACACAAAGCCACCTTGCGGTGGCTTTTCCTAGGTAAAACCATGGCTTAGTGACAACCAATATGAGGCGATATCCCCACGGTCAACCACTCCTGGATCCCCGCCTGCGCGAGGATGACGGCGCCTGGGGGCATGCTTGGTGAGCGACCTCCAACTGGCCGGGCTAGGCTACAAAACCACATAAGCCGTGGCCTAGTACCGGCCAACACGCGGTCACGTGGGTCAAGCGCAGCGGACCCACGGCCCCAACACTTAAAGCAAAACCCCCTTGGGTCGCGATCCACGCTATCCGAACAGGAGCACAAACAGGCCATGGCTATATATATGGCAGCATAGGGAAACGGCTGTGGATAAGACAAAGCAGTGAATGAATACACCAGATGAAGAAAACGCAAACGTAAAAAAAGCCACCATCGAAGTATTTAGCTTTTTTTAGTATGGGTGCAAAAGGAGAGACCCGAACGCTTACGGGTGGTGCTGCATCCTACGCCAATCCCAAAACAAGAAAACGCAGACGTAAAAAAAGCCAAATACCGAAGTATTTAGCTTTTTTTAGTATTGGTGCGAAAGGAGAGACTCGAACTCTCACGGGTCGCCCCGCTGGAACCTAAATCCAGTGCGTCTACCAATTTCGCCACTCTCGCGTTTCAATAAAGCATTTCTGCCTGACTGAGGAATCGAATTATAGGCAAAGATGCGCCGCTTAGCAAGCCCCTGAGGCATTATTTTTTCATCCCCGACCCTACTTTTTAAATTAAGCAAAACAAATCAAAATACTACCCTTAAAAATAACCACGCCCTAGGCTAATTTCCGCGCCCAAAACCGCCATGCCTTGGCCTGCCTAGCCGGCCACCACATATCCCCACCTCATTCACTATATGATTTAAATAAAACACTATTTCCTCTTTACTGTCTGGGTTTTGACTATTTTTTCAGCAGCACCTCCCCTCACACAACATTTTCTATTAGAATAGTGGCTCTGATTACTTAATCCTATTTGATATTGATACGCTATGAAATGTCCCTTTTGTGCCCATACTGAAACACAGGTGGTTGACTCTCGTCTGATAGAGGAGACCAACAGCGTACGCCGTCGTCGTCGCTGCGCCGTCTGTGACAAACGGTTTAATACTTTTGAAACCGCCGAGGTACGCCTGCCCAACATCATCAAGAGCACGGGGCAACGCACCGAATTTGACCCTAAAAAGCTACAGACCAGCTTTGAGCGCGCCCTCCACAAACGCCCGGTATCGACCCACTTGGTCGACGAGGCCGTGGCCCGCATCATCCAACAGCTGTTGCAGCTGGGTGAACGCGAAGTGTCTTCTCGCGCCCTCGGCGAAATGGTGATGGCCGAATTGGCCAAGCTCGACAAAGTGGCCTACGTGCGCTTTGCATCGGTCTACCGCAGCTTTGCCGACGTAGAAGAGTTTACCCACACCATCGCCACCCTAGGCAAACAAAGCCCTACCAAATAATCCCCTCTTTGGCGCACTTTACCGTGCGCCAAGCGTCTAAGGGGTTGTTCATTGTTTATAGAAAGCACACCCTTGTCTGATTCCATCACGCCCGCCGAAGCGCATGCCTTTAGCCTGTTCGACCAACAAGCCATGTGCCGGGCCCTTCATTTGGCCGAAAAAGGCAAAAACAGCACCAGCCCCAATCCGCGCGTGGGCTGCGTCATCAGCAAGGATGAACACATCATCGGTGAAGGCTTTCATCTGCAAACCGGCACGCCGCACGCCGAAGTGCATGCCCTGGCCCAAGCGGGTGCCGCTGCGGCCGGTGCCACCGCCTACGTCACCCTAGAACCCTGCAGCCATTACGGCCTCACCCCACCTTGCGCCCAGGCGCTGATCGACGCCCAAATCAGCCGCGTGGTCATGGCTCAGCTAGACCCCAACCCCCTGGTCGCCGGTAAAGGCCAGCAAATGCTGATACAAGCAGGCATAGAGACGCAAGTTGGCCTCTTAGAAGAAGACGCCCGCGCCCTCAACCGCGGCTTTTTGTCGCGCATTGAGCGACAACGCCCCTTTGTGTTTTTAAAATGCGCCGCCAGCCTAGACGGCAAAACCGCGCTGAATAACGGTGCCAGCCAATGGATTACCGGCCCAGAAGCACGCCAAGAAGTTCAGGTATTGCGTGCCCAAAGCTGCGCCATCCTCACCGGCGTGGGCACGGTTTTGGCCGACAACCCTCTGCTCACCGTGCGCGAGCTGGCCACCTTACGCCAGCCCACCCGCGTGGTGTTAGACACCCACTTACGCACGCCGTTGGACGCCCACATTGTGGACGCCCAGCTTAGCCCCAGCCTGATCATGACCGCCGTTACCGACCCCGCCCAACACCAGCCTTATTTAGACAAGGGCGTGCAGGTGGTCTGCGTCGACATCGGCCCTGATGGCCACCTCGACCTGCTTGACGCCGTCACCAAGCTGGCGGCGCTGGGCATAGGCGAACTCATGGTCGAGGCCGGCGGCAAGCTCAACGGCGCCTTTATTCAGTCCGGTCTGGTTGACGAAATCATTCTGTTTCAAGCCCCCAAAATCTTAGGCGACTTGGCTCAAGGGCTGTTTTGCCTGGCCGAGGCCACGGTCTTAGACGCGTGCAGCCAATGGGACACGCAAAGCCTGACCCTGGTCGGTGCCGACAGCAAGTGGGTATTACACCCTCAGCAGGCCTAAACCAAAACAGACGTCACACCCCGCCCGAACCCAGCAGATTCGGGCTTTTTTATGGCCGCCGTCGCTGATTGCACCGAAGCCCCAGCTAGGTGATAATGGGCCATTGATGCCAACCCGGTCCCCGCCTGCCCATGCTTTATTTACACCAGTCTAATCGCCTTGAAAACCTAGCCTACACGCTGACTGCCTTTCAAAAAAGTCAGCCCTTGAGCGATCCTTTTGCCAAAGAGCAAATCGTGGTGCAAAGCCGAGGCATGGGCCGTTATTTACACGTATTTTTGGCCAAAGAGCTCGGCATTGCCGCCAACCTTAAGCTCACCCTACCGGCCAGCTTTAGCTGGCAGCTGATGGTGGCGGTGTTGCCCGGCCTACAGCCCAACAGCCCGTTTGCCACCGAGGCCATGGCCTGGCGGCTGTTCGGTTATTTCCAAGCCCACCTCCACCCAGACGCCGACGACATCGATCCCGTTTTTGAACCACTCAAACACTACCTCGCCTTGGGCGAAGAGGCGGCGTTTGACCTGGCCAACAAGCTGGCCGACATTTTTGACCAATACTTAGTGTATCGACCACAGTGGATACACGCTTGGGAAGCCGGACAACTCAACGATTTAGGCGAACACGAGCCGTGGCAGGCACGCCTGTGGCAATACCTGAGCGAACACCCTGCCCCGCATAGGGTGCGCATGTGGGATCAGCTTTTAGCCGCCTTGCCGCAAGCCAAGGCCGAAGGGCGGTTGCCCGAACGGATTAATATTTTTGGCATCGCCACCCTGGCGCCCATGTACATTGAGCTTTTTAACCAGCTGGCGCAATACCTAGACGTTCACCTGTTCGCCCTCAACCCCAGTGAAGAACACTGGGGCCACGTCATTGAGCCAGCGATGATTTTACAGCTGGCGCCGGAACAGCAAACCCTGTCGGAAACTGGTCATCCCTTACTGGCCTCTTTAGGCAAGCAGGGACGAGACTTTTTCGACGCCCTCGCCGTCGACATGATGGTGGGCCACGACATCGACGTTTTTGAAGACGCAGAAGACGGCAGCCTTTTGCATCAGCTGC
>JAGNPU010000251.1 GCA_017989485.1 Neisseriaceae bacterium | reverse complement strand
GGGATGGTCACGGTACATTCATGAATCTGGCCGCGATAGCGCATTTCCATGCTGCGTTCGACCACAATGTCGGCGTCGTCAAACCCATCCTCATGCAAGCACGTCACCCCCTGTTGCATCATGGTGGTCATGGTGTGGTTGAGCTGAGTGAAATCGGCCTGCTCGTGTAAACACATGGTTTCCGTGGCCAAATAGGCGTATTTCACGTCGGAAATAATCTGCCCGAAAGCGCACAAACACGAGGCAAATTTAGGCACCAAGACTTGGGTAATGCCCATTTCTTCCGCCAAGGCAATAATGTGCATCCCCGCCGCGCCGCCGGCACACACCAAGGCAAAATCGCGGGGATCATACCCTTGTTCAATGGTGATGCGGCGGATGCCGTTGGCCATGTTTTGGTTCACGATGGCGCTGATGCCAAACGCCGCGTGGGCCCGGCTGATGTTCAAGGGCTGGGCCACATGGGTGTCGATGGCCTGCTGGGCCAACGCCAAATCCAGGGTCACGCTGTTGCCCAAGACGGCATTGGGTTTCAAATAGCCCAAGGCCAAATTGGCGTCGGTCACCGTGGGCAGCTGTCCGCCCTTGCCGTAAGACGCTGGCCCTGGGGTGGCACCGGCGCTTTGCGGACCGACCTCCAACATCCCAAACGCGTTCACATGGCCAATCGAACCGCCGCCTGCACCTAAGGTTTCGACATGAATCATCGGCACCCCAATGCGGTGGCGCAGGAAGTCGATGTCTCGATTCAGGCTGGTCTGCCCCCCTTTGGCCAGGGTGATGTCAAACGACGTGCCGCCCATGTCGACGGTGATCACATTGTCGATGCCAAACGGCGCGGCAATGAATAAGCCCGCCTGTGGCGCAGAAGCCGGGCCAGAGTTAATCGCATTCACCGCCCGCTCTTGCATGACTTCGCCGACGGCCAAACCGCCGTTGGACTGGAAATAGCGCACCGGCTGCAACGCACCCAAATCTTTAAAATACTGATCGATTTTGTGCACATACGCCCCCATCACCGGACTCAAATACGCATTCACCAAGGTGGTCGAGGTGCGCGTGTACTCGCGAATCTGCGGGTAAACCTCGCTGCCGCAGCACACGAACACCTCGGGCAAGTGCTGTTGAATCAGCGCCTTCGCACGCTGTTCGTGGGCCACGTTGCGAAAGCCCCACACAAAGGAAATCGCCACGCTTTTCACGCCCTCGCGCCGAAACCCCTCTATGGCCTGTAAAATATCGTCTTCGTTTAAAGGCTCGCGCTCGCTGCCATCGGCCAAAATACGGCCCCGTACGGGATAGCGTAAGTGTCGGGGGGCCAGCTGCGGGGCAGGCGGATAGCCCGCATCATAGCGATAGCCCTCTTCCTTATGGCCTAAGCGAATCTCTATGCTGTCCTCATGCCCGGCGGTGCACAATAGGCCCACCTTCACCCCGGTTTGCTGAATCAAGGCGTTTAACGCCACCGTGGTGCCGTTAATGCACAAGTCGCAGTTGCCGATGATGTCGGCCACGGTGCGCTTGAGCTTGGTGGCCATTTGCTGCAAGCCATTGGCGATGGCCAAGGTGCCGTCTTCCGGCGTCGATGGGCTTTTGAATAAATGAATGGTGCCGTCGTTTTGTGCCAAGACAAAATCGGTAAATGTCCCACCGGCGTCCACGCCTAAGCGAAATTGATGTTTCATGATGTGTCCTTTATGTGGGTGGGTTAAGCTGACAGATTGATGTCAAGCAGGCGGCGGTGGGCCACGGTGGCGGCCGCATCCACGGCCCCATCGGCTTGCCACACGAGGCCATACTCAATCTCTGCCGCGGCGGGGCTGACCACGCCGGCGGCCACGTCGGCCACCACGGCAGCAATCGGGCGCAAATAGGGATGGCCATAGCCCCCGCCACCGGGATTGATGTTGCGGGCGCGCTGACCAGGCTCAATATGCAAAATCGTGTTTTGAATATAGGTATCCAAACGCCCGTCGGCATGGCTGACCTCTAGCCGGCCCAGCTTCTCTGCCTGTAAACCATTCACCGCCCCCGCCGCGCCCATGGTCGCGATTTGACGCCCTTCCCCAAACGCCACCACCATCATCTCGTGGTCGAGCGGCTCGACTTCCCATACCGTGCCGCAGCCGCCACGGTACTCTCCCGCCCCGCCACTGTCGGCGGACAGGCCATAGCGATGGATCACAATCGGGTATTGGTATTCCAACAACTCAATGTCGCCCGAGCTCAAGGCCCCGAAACAGCACAAAGGCCCACACGCGTGCCAGCCATCCATTTGATCCGTCGCCCCTGCGCCCGAAATAATCGACGCCAACACCATGGTCACGTATTGCTCGCCCGTTTCGGGGTCGATGCCGGCAATATTGATGCCGGATGCGTGCCCCCAAGAGGCGGCCACCCGCTCCGGCGCGGCAGACTCAAAGGCCATGCGCACCGCATCGGTCAGCGTCTCCATCGGTGTCGTGGTGCAATTGACGTGCGGCGCAGGCTCTTGCGCATTACACAGCGTCCCTTTGGGGCCAAGGCCGACGCTGACGCAGCGGTAGAGGCCTTCGTTATACGGGGGCGGCACTTGCGCAAACATCATCAGGCCCAACAACACGCCCGACATGGAGTTGCCCGCATACGAGTTAATGAAATACGGAATTTGCGGCGGGCTATTCACCTCAATGTGCACTTGATCACCGGTAATCGTGATGTCGGCGGTGATGGTGAGGCTGCCATAACCATGGCCGGAGTCCTCCAACACCGCCTCGCCATGATAGTGGCCATCGGCAATGGCGCCGATGAGGCCACGCATGTGTCGATCGGCCATGTTTTTCAATTCGCCAATGGCCGCTTGCACCGTCTCTAGCCCATATTTATCCAAGAGGTTTAACAAATTGCGCTCACCCACGCGGCAGGCGCCATATTGGGCATTCAAATCGCCCTCTTGG
The DNA here is from genome assembly GCA_017989485.1 of Neisseriaceae bacterium. GTDB lineage: Bacteria > Pseudomonadota > Gammaproteobacteria > Burkholderiales > Neisseriaceae > JAGNPU01. The sequence continues at coordinate 899 of JAGNPU010000251.1, read as the reverse complement.
TTGCGTCGCGAACGCATATTGCTGTGCAAAAGGTTAATCACGTCCTCTCGGCGCTGGCCCTTGTCCCACAATTTGACTGGGGGAATGCGCAGGCCCTCGGCGTAGATTTCTTTGGCGTCCGGGTTATAGCCTGCCGGCACCGGGCCACCAATGTCGGTCACATGGCCTTTACACACCGTCCAAAACACCAGCTTGCCTTGGTAAAACACCGGCTTATACATACAGCAGTCCAAAATATGGCTGCCGTGAAACACCGGGTCGTTGTGGTAAATCACATCGCCCTCATGAATGTCGTCGCCAAAAAACGACGCCACCCCCTTCATTGCCGGCATCAGCGAGCCTAGGTGGATGGGGATGTCCTGGCCTTGTAAAATCATCTCAGGCAAATGATCAAACAAGGCATTGCTGTAATCATGAGCCAGATTAAACACGCTCGAGCGAGCGGTTTTTTCTAAGGTAAGCGTCATTTCTCGCTGCGCCGTTTCTAAGGCACCGCGCACCACCGATAAGGTGATGGGGTCTATGTCTGATTTATTTGGGGTCACCATCTGATTTCTCCTGTCACACATCTTTATTATATTGAGCGTGTCCGGCGCGCATCCGACCGCATGCCGTCACGTCTTATTAGTAACACAGCTCTAATCAAAGCCTCTGGCTTGGCAGTGCATAAAAAATGGCCTGTCAATGCAAACGCCCACGGCTTATGCCATAGGCCCATGGTTTCAAGGCCGATGGCCCAGAAAAAAGCCGCTTAAAGCAATGCCTTAAGCGGGCCTATGGGCGGTTGTTTGGCTTGCATCAAGCTTGCCTCAGCCTCGGCCCAAAACCGTTTATGAGGCGCGGATTATCCTGTATCATCCTGCTCTTTTGACCCAATAGGCTGAGCTTGATGTTGATGC
>JAGNPU010000250.1 GCA_017989485.1 Neisseriaceae bacterium | reverse complement strand
GCATAAGGTGGCCGCGGTCAACGGTTATATATTGTGCCAAAACCTACATGGCCATGACACCCACCGTCACGCCCTGATTTTATTGTGCAACGAGTGTGGCGAAGTCAAAGAAGTCGTGGCCGGCCCGCAGTGGCAGGCTTTTAAAGCAGGCGTCGCCGATCAAGGCTTTGTGTTGGCCGATGAACATATGGTGTTAACGGGGATGTGTCAGCAATGTCAGCAAACAAAACAGTAGCGCATTTATTTTCCGGGTTTTTGGGCGTGGGCAAGACCAGCGCCATCAAAAGCCTGATGGCGCAAAAAGACCCAGATGAAAAATGGGCCATCATCGTCAATGAGTTTGGCGAAATCGGCATCGACGGCGCGGTATTGAGCGACGATGGCATTCCCGTGGCGGAAGTCTCTGGCGGCTGCCTGTGCTGCGTGGCGGGCCCGCAAATGGCCGCCACGGTGACCAAAATCATGCGGGACTTTCAGCCCGATCGGCTGTTGATCGAGGCCAGTGGTTTGGCCCATGCCGCCAGCGTCATCGACGAGCTGAACGCCAAGCCGTTGAGCGATTTGCTCACGGTGGGTGCCGTGTTTACCGTGGTCGATCCGCGTCAGTTTGTGGCCGACCAATACGCCCAGCAAACGCTTTATAAAGATCAGGTGAGCGTGGCCGACGTGTTGGTCGCCAGCAAGATTGATCTTTGTGATGAGGACACCCTGGTGGCGTTTCATGCCCGTGCGGCCAAGCTGTTTCCGCCTAAGGCCATGGTGGTTGAGGTCAATAACGCCCAGCTGGACTTGGCCTGGTTAGACACGCCGGTCACAGAGAAAAGCCGCTATCGGTTAAAAGCCCTGTCAGACAATGATCTGGGCTATCAGTCACAGGGCTTTACCTTTGACGCCAAGCTGAATTTTGATGGGGAACGCCTCACCCATTTCTTTAACGATCTGCCCACCTTAAGCACCGGCTTGGTGCGTGCCAAAGGCGTGTTTCGCGTTCTGGACACCTGGGTGTGGTTGAACTGGGTCGATGGTCAGTGGGGGGCGACCCAGGTGTCTTGGCGCCGTGACAGCCGCTTTGAGCTGATTGCCACATCGTTTGACGCCAATAAAATCGAACAACTTTTACAGGCGGCTTTAGAAAAATAATGACTTCTTTATTGTTACGCAGTGCGTGGTATCGCGTGTCTTTGGCCTTGGGCCTGATCGCGGTGGTGTGGCTGGTGTTTGCTTGGGCGGTGCTGTGACATGCCGATTATTGTGAACAACGCCACCGTCAGCTATCAGCGTCACCCGGCCATCCATCACGTGGATGTGACGTTTCATGAACACGAGGCCTGTGCCATTTTTGGCCCGAACGGGGCGGGTAAGTCTACCTTGCTCAAGGCGATTATGGGGCTGCTGCCCTGCGACACCGGCACCGTGGTATGGGATGGCCTCAAGCGCCAAGATTTGGCCTATTTGCCCCAGCAGTGCGACGTCGACCGCAGTCAGGCGATGAGCGTGTTTGAGCTGGCCGCCATGGGCTTGTGGTATGAAATGGGGTTTTTCGGTGGCGTCAGCGCCGCCCAGCAGGCGCGCGTGTGCGACGCCTTGGCGCAGGTGGGGATGTTGGCGTTTAAGGCGCGCAGCATTGCCCAGCTGTCGAACGGCCAGTTTCAGCGGGTGCTGTTTGCGCGCATGCTGGTGCAAGACGCACAGTTTTTGCTCTTGGACGAGCCGTTTAACGCCATTGACGCCAAAACCACCCAAGACCTGCTGGCCGTTTTGCAAGCCTGTTTGGCCCGGGGTAAGGCGGTGGTGGCGGTGTTGCACGACGTGGTGCAGGTACAGGATTATTTCCCCCGCACGGTGCTGATTGCGCGGGAAAAAATTGCGGAAGGCCCGACTGCGGACGTGATGCAGCCGGAGTGGTTGCGCAAGGCCAGCCACAAAATGAACCACTGGCAGGCCGATGGCAGCTGGTGTGCCGTCGATTAAGAACAACCCACGAAGAACCCTATGAGTGATTTATACACGATTTTTATTGAGCCCTTTGTCGAATTCAGCTTTATGCGGTTCGCCCTGGTGTCTAGTTTTTGTTTGGCCTTAAGCAGCGCGCCCATTGGCGTGTTTTTGGTGATGCGGCGCATGAGCCTAATGGGCGATGCCATGAGCCATGCGGTTTTGCCGGGCGCGGCCATCGGCTACATGATTGCCGGCCTTAGCCTGCCGGCGATGAGCCTAGGAGGGTTTGTGGCTGGGGTGTTAATGGCCCTGTTTGCGGGCTTGGCCAGCCGGTTTACCAGCTTGAAAGAAGACGCCAACTTTGCCGCCTTTTACCTCACCAGCCTGGCGTTGGGGGTGTTGTTGGTGAGCGTTAACGGCAGCAGCGTGGACTTATTGCACCTGCTGTTTGGCTCGGTGTTGGCGGTGGATGAGCCCGCATTGATTTTGGTGGCCAGCGTCACCAGCGTCACCGTTTTGGCCTTGGCGCTGATGTATCGCCCACTGATGATGGAAAGCATAGACCCTACTTTTTTGCAGGCGGTCAACGGCCGCGGGGGCTTATGGTATGGCGCCTTCTTGGTGCTGGTGGTGATTAATCTGGTCGCCGGTTTTCAGGCCTTGGGCACGCTAATGTCGGTCGGCCTGATGATGGTGCCGGCCATCAGCGCCCGACTGTGGGCCAACAGCATGGGCAAGGTATTGAGCATTGCCTGCCTCATCGCCTTTGTGTGCGGCTATGGTGGGTTATTGTTGTCGTTTTATGTAGAGGTGCCATCTGGGCCCGCGATTATTTTGCTGTGTGGCCTAGTGTACCTACTGTCGGTTATTTTTGGGGTCCACGGTGGGGTGGTGGCCAGACTCTGGCGCAGCAAACACCGCGTGGCTTAATCATTCAGCGAGAGGGGATTTAAGGGGATTATATGAAAAAATACACACTCAGCGCTTTGCTGTTGGCGTTAACCGGTTTGGCCACGGCGGCACCGATGCCGGTGGTCAGCAGCTTCAGCATACTAGGGGACGTGGCCAAACAGATCGGGGGAGACCGGGTGGCGGTGACGCTGTTGGTGGGGCCCGATCAGGACGCTCACGTCTATCAGCTGACGCCGCGCGACATCCGTACGTTAGGACAGGCCAAGCTGGTGTTGCTCAATGGCTTAGGGTTCGAGGGGGCCCAGCTAGAGCGCGTGGTGAAGCAAGGGACGGTGCCGTATGCCATGGTGACTAAGGGGATTAAAGCCTTGGCGGCGGAAGAACACGGTCATGATCACGCTCATGGCGATCATGGCCACAGCCACGGTGCCTTAGACCCGCACGTGTGGCACGATCCGGTGTTGATGCAAACCTATGCCGCCAACGTGGCTCAGGCCTTGGCCTTTGCCGATCCAGAGGGCAAGGCCTATTACCAACAGCGCTTGAGCGCGTATCAAAATCGCCTGAAAGAATTAAACATTTGGGCCGCGGCGCAGCTACAGCCGGTGCCGGTGGCCAAGCGTAAGGTGTTGACCGCCCATGATGCCTTTGCCTATTTGGGCAAGCGCTATCAGATACAGTTTATTGCGCCGCAAGGGGTGAGCACCGAAAGCGAAGCGTCGGCGCGCACGGTGGCGAACATCATCACCCAGGTGAAGCGTGAACAGATTAAGGCCGTGTTCGTGGAAAACATTAAGGACAGGCGCTTGATTGATCGCCTCAGTAAAGAGACCGGGGCGCAGGTAAGGGGGGCTTTGTATTCCGATGCCTTAAGCGGCCCGAAAGGCCCGGCGGCAACGTATATTGAGCTCATGCGCCATAACATCACCCAGCTGGCGAACGGCCTAAAATAAGGGCCAAACGTATAAACCCATGCTGTAGCCCTGCCACAGGGC
>JAGNPU010000249.1:1661-3854 GCA_017989485.1 Neisseriaceae bacterium | reverse complement strand
CGACGCCCGGTGCGTCTTTAAGCGCATCGGTCACGTCTTTATAAGCTTTGTTTTCTAACTGCTTCTGGGTGATCACTGAAATAGAGGCGGCGGCCTTGTTGGCTTTTTGTTGGAAGCCGGAGGCCGTCACCACCACGTCGTCTAATTGGGCGGGCGCTTGCTCTGCGGCGTGAGCACCAAAGCTCATGGCCAATAGGCTAAGGGCAATGAAAGAGGGTTTTGGCTGAGCGTGCAGCGTCATGAGTGGTAGTTTGCGGCTTGGCATAACAACGTTCCTTATTACAATGTGGTTAAGGTAAACAAAAAGTGACTGATGCTTCGTGGTGAGCATTTAGTCACTTTGAGGGTGGATAGGGCGGCATAGGCTTACTGTGGCGTGGCCTCTGCTTCGGTGACAAAACCGATTTTGCTCATGCCCGACTCTTGGGCTATGCCCAATAGGTCGGCCACGTATTCGTAGGGCACGGCTTTGTCCGCTGAAATCGCCAAAATGGCTTCTGGCTGAGTGCTGGCGGTTTCTGCCAGCAAGGCTTTCACGGCCTCTGGGCTTTTCTCGGCTTCGTCGATGAAGTAGGCCCCAGATTTGTCCACGGCAATGCGCAGCGGCTCTTTGGTGTCGGTAATCGGCTCTTCGTTGCTCGTCGTGGGCAGATTCAAAGGAATAGAGTGGGTCAGAACCGGCATGGTGACCATGAACACAATGAGCAAGACCAGCATCACGTCCACAAGAGGGGTGATGTTGATTTCCGCCATGGCGTCTGATTCGTTGGGATTGAATTCACCGAAAGCCATAATCAGTGCTCCTTTACTTTTTCATTGTTGAGCAATTGGGCGTGTAGGTCGTAGGCAAAAGAATCTAGGTCTTGCGACATGGTTTTTTTGCCACGGGTCAGGGCGTTATAAGCCAGTACGGCAGGAATGGCGACAAACAGGCCGGCGGCGGTGGCCACCAGGGCTTCACCAATTGGCCCTGCGACGGCGGCAATGCTCATTTGGCCAGAGACGCTGATGTTGATTAAGGCATGGTAAATGCCCCATACGGTGCCAAATAGGCCGATAAAGGGTGCGGTGGCGCCGATGGAGGCCAGGGCGGTTAAGCCGTTGTCAAACTGGCTCAGCTCTTTGTTTAAGCCATTGCGAATGGCGCGGGTCAATAAGTCGCTCATGGGCACTTGGGCACCCAATACGGTGGCGCCACCGCTGGTGTAGCGGGCTTTGGCCTTCATGGTGTTGAGGGCAATGCGGGCAATCGGCGATTCGTGGGTGGCCAGTTTTTGGGTGGCTTCATCCCAGTTGGCGGCGTGCCACAGCGCCATGGCTGAGGCTTTATTGGCCTTTTTGGCTTTTAATAATTTGGTGCTGCGGGTGGCAATTAAGGTCCAAGTCACAATGCTCATGATCACCAAAATCAAGAAGGTTGCGATCAGAACGCCGTCGCCTTGTTTAAATACGGTTAATAAATCCATGGTTAATCTTCTTTCTGCGGTTAATCTAGCGTCGAGGGATGTTGAAACGAATTGAGAAGGTATAGGTATAAGGGATCGGTTGCCCATTTTGGGTGGCGGGCGTGAAGCGATATTTTTCACGAACCGTTTTCAGCGCTGAGCGATCTAGGCGTGGATAGCCACTGCTTTTGGCCAGCTCGACGTTGGATGGACGACCATTGGCTTCTACCTTTACGCGCAGGCCAACAGAGCCTTCTTCCTCGGCTTCTAGGGATTGCGTTGGGTACGGTGGCTGTGGGTTGTTTAAGTGTCCGCCGGAATGTGTCGGCTGGGTCACTGAGCCCTGGCTACTGTTGTTCGAAGAGGTGTTGCTGTTGCTGCTGCCCGGCTTGGTGCTGTTGGCAGCGAGATTGGTATTGGTGCTGCTGTCCACGGTTTTGCTTGGCTGGGTTTCAGCAGGCGTGGTTTTTTGCGGCTCTGGCGTCTTGGGTTTTGGGTCTGGCGTTTTGGGCTCAGCTTTGACATCCGGCTTGGCGTCTTTTTTCACCACAGGCTTAATCTTGGGCTCGGCTTTAGGCTCGGGCTTTTTTTGCTGCGGCTTCGGTTTAGGGGCTTCTTGCTGTGGTGCTGAAGAAGCTTCCGCACGATCGGCGTCGACGCTGTTGGAAGACATCATGACAAAATTCATGGTGTTGATGTTGGGCGGCACGATTTGTGCTGCGCTGTTCATTTGATGAACAGCCCAAAA
>JAGNPU010000249.1:0-1561 GCA_017989485.1 Neisseriaceae bacterium | reverse complement strand
AACTTGGTTGCGCCTTCGCCGTCGCGAATGATGGCCTGCGCCAGGGTGAGGGCCAAGTCCATTAAGGCGGTTTTCAGGGCGGCATAGGCAGGGCCACTGGCCTGGTCAATCAAGGGCAGGGCACTTTGGCCGGTGGACACGAGGATGAAGCTGTCGTTGGTGCTGGTGTCGCCGTCGACGGTAATGGCATTAAAGGAGGCGTCGGCCACTTCTTTAATCAGCTGTTGCAACACCGGGGTGGTGATGGCCGCGTCCGTGGCGATAAACCCCAACATGGTGGCCATATTGGGGCAAATCATGCCCGAGCCTTTGGACATGCCGGTCAGGGTGATGGTGTGGCCGTCGATGTCGATCTGGCGGCTGCCCGCCTTGGCCACCGTGTCGGTGGTCATGATGGCGCGCGCGGCGTCTAGCCAGCTTGCTGGGCGCAGGTGGCTGAGCGACTGGGTGATTTTGTCACTGGGCAGGGGCTCAAGAATCACGCCGGTTGAGAACGGCAGCACCTGGTTGGGCGCGCAGGCCAGATGGTCGGCGACGGCCTGGCACACGCTGAGGGCGGCGTCACGACCTTGTTGGCCGGTGCCGGCGTTGGCGTTGCCGGTATTGATGATTAAGGCGCGTTTTTGATTGCTTTCGCTCAGGTGTTTTTGACTGATGATGACGGGTGCCGCGCAAAAGCGGTTTTGGGTAAAGACGCCGGCCATGGTGTTGCCAGGCGCCAATGTCATGAGGGTCACGTCGTCATGGTGTGCTTTTTTAATCCCCGCTTGGGCCACGAAAAGGCTGACGCCGGCAACGGGCAAAAGGGTTTGGGCTTGAGGTTCGGTTAAGTGTACGGCCACAGGAAAGTCCTTAAGTTGTTTGTTTTACGATGGGGTGAAACGACGCAGCAGCCCTGTCCATCATGAGGCTGCTGGGCGGGTTACCCCACGTCGAGTCATCAACCGGTATTGCGTAAGCCTTGGGCCACACCGTTAATGGTTAAGTGGACTTGAGCCAACGTGGTTTCGTTGTTGGGGTCCTTGCGTAAACGATTCAATAATTCCACCTGCAGCCAGTTTAGCGCATTGAGATACGGCATGCGAATCGCCAAAGAGCGTTCTAGCGAACGGTTGTCGGCGAGCAGCTTAGGCGTGTCTAAAATGGCCAATAGCTGGGCTTTGCTGAGGATGAACTCGGCCTCGATGAGGGCGAAAATTTGTGCGGCGGCCTCGGGGTGTTCGCTTAAGCCGATATAGGCTTTGGCAATGGTGAGGTCGGCCTTGGCCATCACCTGCTCCATATTCGACAGCATGGCGTGGAAGAAGGGGCTGCTCTTGGCCTGGGCTTGGAGCTGCGCTAAGGCATCGGGCTGGCTGGCCATGAGCTTGGCCACGGCGGTGCCAAAACCGTACCAGGCGGGCAACATCAGCCGCGTTTGGGTCCATGAGAACACCCAGGGAATGGCGCGCAAGTCTTGGATTTTGGCCAAGGTTTTGCGGCTGGCCGGACGCGAGCCTATGTTGAGCGAGGCGATTTGCTGGATGGGGCTGGTTTGCAAGAAAAAGTCGATGAAGTCTGG
>JAGNPU010000248.1 GCA_017989485.1 Neisseriaceae bacterium | reverse complement strand
CCCTAATCAACATGCCTATTCTGTTTTAACAATGGTATGATTATTCAACACAACCTCTATCATAAAACCCCATGAACCCGCCCATACCCTTAAACCCTGAACACCATCACGCCATTGGCCAAGTGTACCAACAGGTGATGTCACGCTTTACCGGCGCCAGCCTGTCTGACGGCAACGTGATTGAATGTTTGCACGACAGCACCGAGAACTTTCCCGCCTGGCTCAGCGCCCTCAAACAGGCTCAGGCCAGTATTTTCATCGAAATGTACATTTTCGCCGACGACGTCTACGGCACCCGCGTGCGTGACTTATTAATCGAAAAAGCCCGGGCGGGCGTCCAGGTGGTGGTGGTCTATGATTGGTTTGGCTCGCTGAAGCAGCATTACATGGGGTTTTTCAAACCCCTCATCAAAGCCGGTGCTCAGGTACACGCCTACAATCGGCTCACCTTAGGCAATGGGTTTAACCTCATCGCCCGCAACCACCGCAAGGTCTTAATCATCGACCAAACCGTGGCCTTCATCAGCGGGCTGTGCATTTCCAACCAGTGGGAAGGCAACCCAAGCAAAGGCATTGCGCCCTGGCGCGACATGGGCGTCAAGCTACAAGGCCCCATCGTCGCCGACGTGGTGGCCGCCTTTGTGGACACCCTCCACGCAGAACAGCAACGGCTGCCGGCCGACGTGGTCATCAAGCAGGCCGCCGACTATGCCCCTGTGGGCCCTTCTAAGGCACGCCTCATCGCCACCACCCCCAGCACCGCCCACATGATGCGCCTAGACCTCATGGTCATCGGCCTGGCCCAAAAAAACCTCTGGTTAACCGACGCCTACTTTATGCCGACCGGCATGTACATAGACGCCCTCAAACGCGCCGCACTGGCCGGCGTCGACGTGCGCCTATTGGTGCCGCGCACCTCAGACATTAAATGGATAGGCACGGTGTCGCGCACCCTGTATCGGCCTTTACTCGAGGCCGGCGTGCGCGTTTTTGAATGGAATGGCCCGATGATTCACGCCAAAATGGCCGTGGTCGACAGCGCCTGGGCGCGCGTGGGCTCCACCAACTTAAACATCTCCAGCTGGTTGGCCAACCGGGAAATCGACGTCGCCATTGAAGACCCTGACAGCGCCAAAGCCTTTCAGCAACGGTTTTTAGACGACTTAGACAACGCCACCGAAGTGGTGCTGGGGCCCACCAACACGCCCCAGCCCGCCACCCAGCGCAGCCCCAGCATCTACTCCGCCCGCGCCTCGTCTAAGGCCGGGGTGAGGCAAGCCATTCATCTGGGCGAGACCCTACACTCCGTCATTCGCGGCAAGCGCGAAATCAGCGAAACCGAGTCTTGGGCCTTCCTCAGCCTGGGCCTGCTGTTGCTGTTGATCTCACTCTTGATTTTCATGTGGCCCAAGCTGTTGACCTACCCTTTAATCTTTATTGGCCTCGCGGGGGCTTTCGCCCTACTCTCAAAAGGGCTATCATTAAAGAAATACAAAAAACGGCCCGAACCGAGTAAACACCCTAATAAAAATAACCAAATAGATGATTGACGGGCCTATTCTTAGTAGAATAGTGCGCATTCCCTATCGTCTGTTTCGTATCAATATAAAGAGATGCAATGAGCAAAACCACATTTGATCGGTCAGAACGCACGCCCAAGTTCATCATGACTGAACAGGCCATTAACAACATCAGCGACCTGGTGCCGGACACCCCTACCGAGCTGATCAAGCTCATCCGCCTACAGTGCCACATCAAAGCACAGCTAGACGTGATCATCTTCCAACTGATGGAAGATGTGTTGAATCAAACCGAATGGCTGTCTATGTCGGTGATGTTGATGTGCCCCAACCACACGATTTCCCCCAGCGATTTGGCCGCGGCACTCCAGTTTTCAAAAACCAACGCCACCCGCGTGCTCGACAGCCTGCAGGAAAAAGACTTCATCACCCGCGAACAGTGCGACACCGACAAACGCAAAACCTTTGCCATCCTCACGCCTAAGGGCCTGGCGTTTCTGGAAAAACACCTGCCGCAACAGCATCAGCTGCTCAAAGACATTTTTGAAAAAGTGCTGAATCAAAAAGAACAACAGCTGTATTACGATTTGGCCCTTAAGCTGTCCGGCAGCTTAGAAAGCATTATGGCCGACAGCAAAACCCCCATCAGCAGCTGCCTGCTGCGCACCTAAGCCTAGGCCATAAAAAAAGCGTCCAACCTCAGTTGAACGCTTTTTTTGTGCCGCACGCCGGCTTATTCCTCGGCCACGCCCCCCACCGCCAATACGCTGCGGTTGCCGTTGTTTTCGGGTGCCGACACCACGCCATCTTGCTCCATCTGCTCCACCAGCCGCGCCGCACGGTTATAACCGATACGCAACTGTCGTTGCACCGACGAAATCGACGCGCGCTGGGTGCGGATCACCAAGGCCACCGCCTCATCGTAAAGCGGGTCTTCATCGCCGTTATTGCTGCGGCCATTGCCGTTGCTGAACAAATCACCTTCCTCAACCCCAGCGCTCAAAATGTCTTCCACATACTGTGGCTCGCCGTACTGCTTCAGATACTCCACCACATGATGGACTTCTTCATCGGCCACAAACGCCCCGTGGATGCGCTGCGGATAGGCGGTGCCCGGCGGCAAGAACAGCATGTCGCCCATGCCCAACAGGCTTTCTGCACCCATTTGGTCCAAAATGGTGCGGCTGTCGATTTTACTCGACACCTGAAACGCAATGCGGGTGGGAATATTTGCCTTAATCAGCCCCGTGATCACGTCCACCGAAGGCCGCTGCGTCGCCAAAATCAAATGAATGCCGGCCGCACGCGCCTTTTGTGCCAGGCGCGCAATCAGCTCTTCAATTTTCTTGCCCGCCGTCATCATTAAATCGGCAAACTCATCGACCACCACCACAATAAACGGCAGCGGCTCTAGGCGGTTCGGCGTTTCCGGCGTCAACGAGAACGGGTCGGCCAGGCTTTGGCCACGCGCGGTGGCCTCTTTGACTTTGGCATTAAAGCCGGCCAGGTTACGCACGCCCATATGGCTCATCAGACGGTAGCGTTTTTCCATCTCGTTCACACACCAGGTTAAGGCATTCGCCGCCAGGCGCATGTCGGTCACCACCGGCGCCAGCAGGTGCGGAATGCCTTCGTATATGCTTAACTCCAGCATTTTCGGGTCGATCATGATTAAGCGCACTTCTTCTGGCGTGGCCTTAAACAACAGCGACAGAATCATGGCGTTCACGCCCACCGACTTACCCGAGCCCGTGGTGCCGGCCACCAATAAATGCGGTGCCTTCGCCAGATTGGTGACGATGGGCTCGCCGGTAATGTCCTGGCCTAGGGCCAAGGTCAATTTAGAACTGGAATCTTGAAAGGCCGGTGACGAAAAAATCTCCGCCAAACGTATGGTTTTGCGCTGGGGATTCGGCAGCTCTAACCCCATACAGGTCTTGCCCGGAATGGTTTCCACCACGCGAATCGCAGAAAACCCTAAGGCACGGGACAAATCTTTTTCCAGATTGACCACCTGGCTGCCGCGCACGCCAGCTTCAGGTTCGATTTCATGGCGGGTCACCACGGGACCGGCATAGGAATCGACGACTTTGACCTTGACCCGAAATTCGGCAAGTTTTTCTTCGATCACAATGCCGCTTTCGATCAGGTAATCCTCGCTGATCGGGGCGGCCTGATCATCAGGTAAACCGTTTAACAACGACAAATCGGGCAGCGGAAAATCCCATTTCGGCGTCGGCGCCTGGATCACGACCTCACGCTTAGGGGCCCATGAGGCAGGCTCTTCGGCTGCAACGGAGTCGGGATCTTCGTCGTCGACGTAATCTTCAGCGTCTTCGTCGCC
>JAGNPU010000247.1 GCA_017989485.1 Neisseriaceae bacterium | reverse complement strand
CAGCCCAAGGCACGCCTGCATTTACGCCGCCCTATTGGGCCTCACCGGGCTTGCCCTCTTGGCCACCTACAGCAGCCCTCGGGCCACGGCGCTGGCGCTTGGGGGCTGGGCCATTTATGTGGGCCTGTACAGCCTGCATTTTAAACGCCACAGCATCCACGGCGTGGCCATCGGCAGCCTGTCCGGCGCAGCCCCGCCCATGATTGGCTATTGCGCCGTCAGCAACCAGCTAGACGGCGCGGCCTTAAGCCTGGGCCTGATTTTGTGCCTGTGGCAAATCCCACACGCCTATGCGATTGCGCTTAGGCGCTTGGGCGACTATCGGGCCGCCCGGCTGCGGCTGCTGCCGCTGGTTAAAGGCGTGCGCCTCACCCAACGCCACATGCAGCGGTACATTTTAGCCTTCACCTGCGCCACCCCCCTCTTATTTGTCGGCGGCCACACCGGCCCTTACTATGTCTTGGTGATGTTGGTTGCGGGCGGCCTGTGGGCTTGGACGGCCAGATCTGATGCCCAGCCCCACAGCACGCCTCAGGCCTTAAGCGCTTGGGGCCTTCAGCTTTTTGCCTATTCCATTGTGATCATCATGCTGTTTAGCCTAATGGTGGCCGTCGATTATCGGGTGTCTCCCCCCTTGCCGGCAGACCCACTTAAAAAGCTGTTGTTAATTTCAAGCTGACCTCATTCATTGCCATTTATATGAATATTTTATTCATGACATGAATACCAGACAAAAAAACCACCGCGTCAGCGGTGGCTAGGTATGATTGCTTGCCTATCGGTTAATCACGGTAGCTCGGTGCGGGCGCATAGCCGGGCTGATTCGGAAACGCACTGCCCTGAGAGGGCGGTACAGCCTGCCGTTTGGCCTTGGGGTCGTATAATTCAAAGACGGCGGTGCCGATCAATCCCACATTGGCCACATTGCCTGCCGGGGTGTTGGCCACATAGGCATTATTCACCGTTGAAAACCGAAAGGCCGCCACTTCGCTGTCGCTCTTACGGAAGCCCTCAATGGTTAAGCTGCCATAGGGTGGCAGCACATAACCGCCGCTGTTAAAACTGCCCGGCTGCCCGTTCATCACGTCTAAACCATCAACGGTGGCCAAAATGGCATAAGTCTTGTTGCTGTGGTTTTGGTACCGTAGCTGATAACGTTCGCCGTTTTTGCCCTCAAGCGCAACCCCAGCAGCACTCTGTACTAAGGTCATTTTACGGTTATTGCTGTCTAAAACCGCCATGCCAATACGCCCGTTGGCCAGGCTGAGCTCTTTTAAGGCCCGTCCCTGACCCACCTTGGCAGCATACTGTAAGGACACAACGGCCTCTGGCTCTTTGGTCACGCGACGCAAATCAACCTGGGTGACGTTAGACGCAACGCCTTCTCCCCACTGAGTGCCTAACTTGGCGTCGGCCCGCTGCCTCATGTCAGCCGCCGGTTGCGACACCGCGTCAAACGTTTGTTTCGCCGCCGTCATGGGCACTCGCGGCTGAGTACTACAGGCAGCCAACAGCAACGTCAATAATAATAGCTTGGTTTTCAACCAGGTCTGGCTCATGGAAATTCCTTCATGTAAATAATGTCATCAGCTCATTCAGAGCCGTCTCTTTCAGCTTAGTTGCCCGACACAGCTGTTAATAAGACAGCTTAATCCTTAAACCTTTCAATAATCAAGAGAATAAAACCACCTATTTGTCCTAACGCCAGCCCAAGCCTGAAAAAACCCACCGTTTTAGGGTGGGCGGAGTCAATCTAGCGGTTGGTTAACCACAGGCTGGCCGACTAGCGAAAACCTGTGCCTGGGTTCAGCACCCGAAGCAGCTCAGGCGCAATGCCCTCTGGCTCAACAAATGCACCCGGCTGATTCAAATCGGCCACCAAGGCGTCGATGGTGGCTTTGGTCACGTGCGCCATGGCAAACAAGTGGGCATAGTCAAAGCCTTCCTCATATTCAGTAGACAAAGAATATTTCGACACCAGCGCTTCATTGGGCTTTCTGAACAGCACGCTCAATGCGTTTTCAGCACGCTGTACGCGCCACTCGATGTTGGCCGGCGTGGTGACCGTGCGCAACTGCTGCTCGGCATAATCAGCCATGGCCAACAGGCCCAACAGCTTGTTCTTCTGATCCAGATGCGAATGACGCGACAGGTAGTGCCACAGGATTAAGGCTGAGAATCCGTTGCGCGAACCGGACAGGGTTGAATCTTGCGAGCCAATGTAAGACACATTAGAAAAATTCAGCAGGTACTTGGTTTTGGTCATATAAATGCCGCACGGCCAAGGCGCGCCAATTTCCTTATGGCCACTCATGGCAATCGAGTGGATGGGGTTACGGAAATCAAACTGCGGCGGGATCTTAAAGCTTGGGTCGTCGGCCTGAATCATTTCAAAGAAAGGGCCATAGGCGGCGCCCAAGGCGCCATCAACGTGGAACCAATAGCCAGTGCGCTTGCTGCACACCGTCTGGCCATTGATGTTGACCTTTAAGACACGCTCGGCCATGCCGTGTGCTGCCAGAATCTCAATAATCCTAGCCGAGGCCGCTTGAATATTGTCATAAGCCCCCCTGAAGGTGGTGCCGTAGTTAAAGTTAACCGCAATGGGGTGGCCCTTTTCGGCAAAGAACGTCACCAGCCGGTACAGGTCTTCCAAGTGGATGGCATCGTCAGCATAAGTAGGCACATGCTCCGGCCACTCGCCGCCCAAAGGGCAATCGTTAGGGTACAGCCGCCGGCCTAGTTCACTAAAGGTGTCAAACTGCAGAATGTCTTTAATCTTGTCGATGGAGTAATGGGTGGCGCGCGAAAAGAACAGCACCGGCTCATACGCCGTTTCGCTGTGTTCAAGCCGCCGGCCTTGAGCATGGCCTTGGTGGAAAAAACCACGGTGCATTTTCTGCTTACGGCTTGCCGTATCCACGGCCAAAACCTTGCCGTTCAAGTAGTCTCGGGCATTACGAATCGCATAGAGGTTGCCTTCGGTACTGCCCATAGACACCACATAGCCCCAGTAGCGGTTGCCGATGTCCTCAATGTCGCCGTTGATCTGGCCTGCCTCATTATACATTTCCAGATGAGGCGTCGGCAGGTGCCATAGCTCAGCAAAATAATCCAATACCGCCCGCTCTATCCACTTACTGTTGAGCTTAAAGTTACCCGTTTGAAAGGGGTCGCCAATATTGTTTAACTGAACGTCTAAATATTGATCCAGTTCTCCGGCATAATCCAAGGCCTGATTGGCCTGATAGCCTAAGAAAAACTGTTTTTTTGTCGCCACATAGGCTTTTAATTGCGCCATTGCTTCAGCGCGATCCTCTGGGGATAATGCCTCTTCAGACAGCTGGAACAGGCTGCTGTCTATGCCTTCTACTTCAGGATAGGGGCTATTGTTATGGTACGTCATCAAAATTTCTCCAGTCATTAATACAACATAGTTTAAGGTGATGATTGTCCTATTGGCCAAAGCCAGCGGGCCGGGTAGGCCTACTTAGTCAACGTCGCCCAGAACGCCATTGGGCTGGGTTCAATAAATAAAACAGCATCTGTATCAAAACCGCAGGCTGGTGTACGGGATGGGAAACCCACCCACAGACAAACAAGCCATAGTCATACTGTGATGTAATATATAAAGATCCTTTGATATTTATCATGTTATATATGAAAGATGATAATGATGCGCACAAACAAAACCCATATGGTTGTTTTGACACACAAAAAACCCTGCCGACTCGGCAGGGTCCGTGACGGGTGATGAGGTGGTTAAGCCATAAAATAATAAATGCCGTAAAAAGAAGCCAGGCTCAGCAACACCGACAGCACCATGCTTTTTATCTTTAAGGCCAACAGCACGCTGACCAAGGCA
>JAGNPU010000246.1 GCA_017989485.1 Neisseriaceae bacterium | reverse complement strand
TCCCTATCTGGCCTATGAAAGTCTGGCCCACATGGTGACCCTCGGCGCCATCCAGAAACCGCTGCGTGTGGTGACCTTAAATTTCCGCAACGGGATTAACAAAGGCCTATACAAAATCATGTCGAAAATGGGGATTTCCACCATTTCCTCCTATCGCTGTGCCCGCCTGTTTGAAATCGTTGGCCTCGGCCCAGACGTCATGCAGCTGTGCTTTGAGGGCATGGTCAGCCGCATCGGCGGGGCCAGCCTTGCCCATTTGGCGCAAGACCTACAAACATTAAGCAAACAGGCTTGGCGACCCAACCGCGGCCTCGACGCCGGCGGCCTCTTGAAATACAAGCCCAAAGGCGAGTACCACGCCTACAACCCAGACGTGGTCAACACCCTCCAGGCCGCCGTCAACAGTGGCGATTATGCCCTGTATCGGCGCTATGCCGACACCGTCAACCAACGCCCAGCGATGGCGGTACGCGACCTATTGGCCTTGAATACCGAGGCCTACACGCCGATAGACATCAACCAGGTGGAGCCCGCCAGCGGCCTTTATCCTCGCTTTGATGGCGCCGCCATGTCTATTGGTGCCCTCAGCCCGGAAGCCCATGAGGCGTTGGCCACGGCCATGAATCGGCTCGGCGGCTTTTCCAATTCGGGCGAAGGCGGCGAAGACCCTAAACGGTATGGCACCGAACGCGTCTCCCGCATCAAACAGGTGGCGTCCGGTCGCTTTGGCGTCACGGCGGCCTATTTAATGAGTGCCGACGTGATTCAAATCAAGGTGGCGCAAGGGGCCAAACCCGGCGAAGGCGGCCAACTGCCCAGCGACAAGGTCACGCCCTACATCGCCCAGCTGCGCTATGCCGTGCCCGGCTCCACCTTGATTTCGCCGCCGCCCCACCACGACATTTACTCGATTGAAGACCTGGCCCAGCTGATTTTTGACTTGAAGCAGGTTAACCCTAAGGCCTTAATCTCGGTCAAGCTGGTGTCGCTGCCCGGCGTCGGCACCATCGCCACCGGCGTGGCCAAGGCCTATGCCGACCTCATCACCATTTCTGGCTACGACGGCGGCACCGGCGCCTCGCCGCTGACCAGCGTCAAATACGCGGGCAGTCCTTGGGAGTTAGGCCTGGCGGAAGCACAGCAGGCCTTAGTAGAAAACAACCTGCGCCACAAGGTGCGGCTGCAAATCGATGGCGGCTTAAAAACCGGCCTAGACGTGATTAAAGCCGCCATTTTGGGGGCGGAAAGCTTTGGCTTTGGCACCGGCCCCATGGTGGCCCTAGGCTGTCGCTACCTGCGCATTTGCCACCTGAATAACTGCGCCACCGGCGTCGCCACCCAAGACGACACGTTAAGGCAGAAACATTTCCACGGTTTGCCAGAACGGGTCATGCATTACTTTCAATTCATCGCCCAAGACGTGCGTGAACTGATGGCCCAGCTGGGTGTGGCCCAGCTGACCGATTTGATTGGCCGTACCGACCTCTTGACGGCGCTGCCGGGTAATACGGCCAAACAGGCCGCCTTAGACCTCTCAGGCCTTCTGTATGCGCCCATCTTGCCTCAGGGCAGCAGCCGTTACTGCACCGAAGCCAACCGCCCCTTCGACCAAGGCCTCCTCAATCAGGCCATCGTCGCGGCCTGCCGCGACGACTTGGCCAACGGCACCAACGGGCGGCATCATTTTGCCATCAGCAACATTGACCGCTCCGTCGGCGCCACCCTCTCGGGGATGATTGCCCAAGCCTACGGCAATCAAGGACGGCCGGAGCAGCTGTTTGACCTACACTTTCAAGGCACTGCCGGTCAAAGCTTTGGGGCCTGGCTGGCCGGCAGCGTCCAGCTGTCGCTCACCGGGGACGCCAACGACTACGTGGGCAAGGGCATGGCCGGCGGGCGCATGGTCATCCACCCCCAGGTCGGCAGCGCCTTTCGGCCTGAAGACGCCACCATTATTGGCAACACCTGCCTTTACGGCGCCACCGGCGGCCAGCTGTTTACCGCCGGCCGCGCGGGCGAACGCTTTGCCGTCCGTAATTCTGGCGCCACCGCCGTGGTAGAAGGCATAGGCGACAATGGCTGTGAATACATGACCGGCGGCGTGATCACTATTTTGGGCAAAACCGGCATCAACTTTGGCGCCGGCATGACCGGTGGGTTTGCCTATGTATGGGACGTGGACGGAGGGTTTTATGGCCGCCAAAACCAAGAGCTGGTCGAGGGCTTAAAAATACACGCGCTGCCCACCCATCAAGAACACTTACGGGGGCTGATTGCCGAACACGTGGCCTTAACCCACAGCGCCTTAGGCCAACGCATCCTGGAACAATGGGCCGACTACGTCGATGCCTTCGTCTTGGTGAAACCCAAGGCCAACGACGTGAACGCACTGCTCGGCCACAAGCGCCGCAGCGTAACCGAGCTGCGCGCCATTGTGCAATAACACCCTAATAAACCGCCACACCAGGACCCAAAATGAGCCAAACCGAAAACATCTACCAGTTCATCGACTTACCGCGCGTAGACCCGCCCAAAAAAGGCCACCTCGCCCGCACCACCAGCTTTGTGGAAATTTATCAGGCCTTTACCGACACTCAGGCACAGGCCCAATCAGATCGGTGCATCAGCTGTGGCAATCCTTATTGCCAGCACAAATGCCCCTTACACAACAATATTCCAGACTGGCTGCGGCTGGCGCAAGAAGGCCGCATTATTGAGGCGGCCGAGCTGGCCCACGCAACCAACAGCCTGCCGGAAGTGTGCGGCCGCGTCTGCCCTCAAGACCGCCTGTGCGAAGGGGCCTGTACCCTAAACGATGAGTTTGGGGCCGTCACCATCGGCAGCGTGGAAAAATACCTGACCGAGAAAGCCTTTGACCTAGGCTGGTCGCCCAGCGTGCCTGAACGCCAAGCCGACGCCAAGCGCGTGGCCGTGATCGGCTCCGGCCCTGCCGGCCTGAGCTGTGCCGACGTGTTGGCGCGTCAGGGCGTGGCCGTCACCGTGTATGAGCGAGCAGCCGAAATTGGTGGCCTGCTGACCTTTGGCATACCGGCCTTTAAACTGGAAAAAGCGGTCATGATACGCCGCCGCCACATTTTCACCAAAATGGGCATAGACTTTCGGCTGGGCGTCAACGTGGGCGTGGACGTGACCTTAGCCGAACTGGTGGCAGACTATGATGCGGTGTTTTTAGGCGTGGGCACCTATCAAGGCTTGACTGCCGACATCCCCAACGAAGCCGCACCGGGGGTGCATTCAGCCCTGCCGTTTTTAATCGGCAACGTGGCACACCATATGGGCCTACCCAGCCAAGACTTTGTGTCGATGGCCGGTAAAAATGTGGTGGTGTTGGGCGGTGGCGACACCGCCATGGACTGTGTGCGTACCGCCATCAGACAGCAGGCGGCATCGGTTACCTGCGTTTATCGCCGCGACCAAGACAATATGCCAGGCTCGCGCAAAGAGCGCCAAAACGCCCAAGAAGAAGGCGTCGCCTTTGCCTTTAACGCCCAGCCTGTGGCGATCGAAACCGATGCCAGCGGCCAGGTCAGCGGCTTGACCATTGCCCGCACCGAGCTGGGCGCGCCCGACCATCAGGGCCGCCGACGCGCCGAACGCATCCCCAACAGCGAGGCCAGCATGCCCTGTGATGCCGTCATTGTCGCCTTTGGCTTTGCCCCGCACCCTATGCCGTGGCTAGACGCACTGGGGGTGACGATCGACGCCTCTGGCCGCATCAAGGCCGAAGGCAGTCGTCCACAGCAGACGGCCAACGCCAAGATTTTTGCCGGTGGCGACGTCACTCGGGGCTCCGACCTAGTGGTGACCGCCGTGGCCGAAGGCCGTGAGGCCGCGCAGGGCATATTGGCCTATCT
>JAGNPU010000018.1 GCA_017989485.1 Neisseriaceae bacterium | reverse complement strand
CCCCAAACCACAGCTCAGATGGGCTTTACAGGGCATTGCCTATTTTTTAAGCACCCCTTATTTACCCAGCCAAAACAAGGCTTAAGCACCTACACCCACAGTTTATCCACACATCCACCCACGCTTTCTGTGCACAAGCACCACCATGAATAACCTAGGCCGCAACGCCGGCCTAAGGCGGCCAAAACCGGCCGAATCCGCTGCCTCACGCCTGCATCATCAAGTAATACTTCATAAAGCCTCGGCAGCGGCCCGGTTTGCCCTCGCGCTGCCCATTATTTAAGCAATCCGTGATTCCCGATAAAAATCAATGACTAAACCTATTCACCCACAGCTTACCCACACAGCCACCCCCGTTTTCTGTGGGTAACCCTGCGCCTGGGCACAAAAAAAAGAGGCCTAAGCCTCTTGTCTACTGCCACCACATCCCGCTTAACCCTCAACCACCAGTTCGGCGGGTGCCTGCGTCTTGCCATAAGACGCAAACAAAAAGGTTTGCATGATGCTTTGCTCGATGTGCTGACGTTCGCGCACCGGAATCACCATGCGCACGATAAACTTATAATGCTTGTCGTCCACCGCAACAATGCTGATGCGGGGCGCGGCCGAAGGGGCTTGATACATACGCTCGGTCTCTAAGGCATTCACATAGGCCTTGGCCTGGGCCAAATACGGCATACACAGGGACTCCGCGCTGGCCTGAATGACCTTACTCGCCTGAATCGGATCCAGGCTATAAGGGGCAGGCACCATAAAGGTATGAATGGTGAATTCGCCCATGTGGTTTTCGCGGAACACCGGCGTGCTGAGCAGCAGGCTGTTGGGAATGCTGGTGGTGCGGCCCGTGGTCTGATTGGTCAAATGGCCAGGCCCTACCTCCATCAACACCGTGCTGAACACGTTCATGTCCACCACGCGGCCACGGTACTGGCCGATCTCAATGTAGTCACCAGGACGATACAGCTTGCCCGTGGCCCTGACCAAGCCCCCGGAGACGCACATAATCAGCTCTTTGGTGGCCAACACCGTCGCCGCCGCCACCGCCATCATCGACAGGGCAAAGCTTTGCAGCTCGCTGGCCCAAATGATTAACATGCTGATCAACACGCCCAGAATCACCGCATTGCGGCTGCCGATATACCAGCGCTGCTTGCTCTCAATGCGCATGGCGGGGTTGCGCTTAAACACGGTGCGCAACAGCACAAACCGGCCCACCACCAGCGCCACAATCAGCACCACCGAGCGCACGGCGTCGGCCATTAGCGGCGACTCACTGCTCAACAACTGTTTTAACCATTCACTCATATTGTATCCATTTAAAAAGGGCAGCCTGACGCAATGCAAGGCTGCCCATGGGTGTCACCAAGCGGCTTAATCGTTCAGATTAACCGAATGCTCGCGGGTTTCGTGGAACACAATGTCTGGCCACCGCTCTTGCGTGAGCTGTAGGTTGACTCGGTTCGGGGCCAAATAAGCCAGGGTATGGCCGGCGTCGATGCTGAGGTTCAGCTCGTTGGCCTTCTCAAACTCTGCCAGTTTTTTGGCATCAGGGCAAGACACCCAGCGTGCCGACCAAATCGACGCGGTTTCAAACATCGCGTCTACGCCATATTCCGCTGCCAAACGAGAGGCCACCACTTCAAACTGCAACACCCCAACCGCACCCAAGATTAAATCGCCGCCGTTGTGCGGTTTAAACACCTGTACCGCGCCCTCTTCACCCAGCTGCTGTAAGCCTTTTTGCAGCTGCTTCATTTTCAAGGGGTTACGAATGCGCACGCTGCGGAACAGCTCGGGGGCGAAAAACGGAATCCCGGTAAAGGCCAACAGCTCGCCTTCGCTAAAGCTGTCGCCAATTTGAATGTTGCCGTGGTTAGGAATGCCGATGATGTCGCCGGCGTAAGCCTCTTCCACCAGCTCACGGTCGTGCGACATAAAGGTCACCACGCTGGAGGCCGCAATCTCGCGGTTTAAACGCAGGTGCTTAATCTTCATGCCGCGGCTAAATTTGCCAGAACACACGCGCAAAAACGCAATGCGGTCACGGTGTTTTGGGTCCATATTGGCCTGAATTTTGAACACAAAGCCAGAAAACTTAGCTTCGCCTGGCTCAACCGTGCGCACGGTGGCGTCGCGGCCTTTCGGCGGCGGCGCCCAGTCAATCAGGGCGTCTAAAATTTCACGCACGCCAAAGTTATTGATCGCCGAGCCGAAGAACACCGGGGTCAGGTCGCCGGCCAAGAATTCTTCTAGGCTAAAGGTGTTCGACGCGGCCTGCACCAATTCGATTTCCGAACGCAGCTGCTCCATCTCTAAAGGAAACAGCTCATCCAAACGCGGGTTGTTAATGCCATCAATCACCTCAAAGTCGGCGGTCAGTTTTTCCGTGCCGGCTTCGAACAGGCGAACCTGATCGTTTAAAATATCGTACACACCCTTGAAGTTTTTGCCCATGCCTATCGGCCAAGACACCGGCGCACAGCGGATTTTCAACACGCTTTCCACTTCGTCTAACAGCTCTAGGGAATCACGCACCTCACGGTCATACTTGTTCATGAAGGTCACAATAGGGGTATTGCGCAGGCGACACACGTTCAACAGCTTAATCGTTTGCTCTTCCACGCCATTACCGGCATCGATCACCATCAGCGCGCTGTCGACGGCGGTCAACACCCGGTAGGTGTCTTCCGAGAAGTCTTTGTGGCCTGGGGTGTCCAATAGGTTAACCGAGTGGTCACGATAGTCGAACTGCATCACGCTGGAGGCCACCGAAATGCCCCGCTGCTTTTCAATGTCCATCCAGTCGGAGGTGGCAAACTTGCCTGATTTTTTGCCCTTCACGGTACCGGCCATTTGAATGGCGCCCGAGAACAGCAACAGCTTTTCAGTCAGCGTGGTTTTACCGGCATCGGGATGCGAAATAATCGCAAACGTGCGGCGGCGTTGGGCTTTTTTTAAGATTTCTGGGTTAGACATGTTTCACAATACTGTAGAAGAAAGGCTGTTTTACAAACAACCCTTTAAGATTCAAATGTCGTCATTATACGCATGTTCGCCGCCGGCGAATACCATGGTGGCTAATTTTTTGGCGCACCGCTTAATCCACGGCGGCCACACGCAAACGCGCCCAAGCAGAGGCGAAAGCCAAGGCTTGGGCGCGCGTCCTATAAGCTTATTTTTTCAGCTCGTCGTCGGTTGGCAACGGTTGGCCGGTAAACGCGTGCAAAAACGCTTCGCACAAAAGCTCGCTGTTGGTCGCGTGTTTCAAGTTATTCACCTGACGGCGGGTACGCTCGTCGGTCAACACTTTCAAAACAGGCAATGGAATTGAGACGGTGATTTTCTTGGTTTGCTCTGTCTTCTTACCGTGTTCTGCATACGGATCGATGTACTCGCCGTTCCATTGTTTCATTGTCTGCCCTTTTCATTGATTCATTAACTAATGCCTGATTTTAATCATTAATGCCTCAAGGATCAATCTATCCATACAGAAATAAATATATTTAGACGTCTATACATCTTGACGTCTTTATTGCATGAGGTTATTGTAATGCCATAGACGATATTTTTAAGGCCTAAAATCATGAACTTCCAGCCCGCCACGCTCGCCATTCGCAGTGGCTTAAACGATGATGAGCAATATGGTGCCGTCGTGCCGCCGCTGCACTTATCCAGCACGTACAACTTTAAACACTTTAAAGAACCACGTGCCCATGACTATGCCCGCCGCGGCAACCCCAGCCGAGACCACGGCATTCATGCGTTGGCACAGCTAGAAGGCGCGGCAGGGGCCATATTGACCAACAGCGGCACCTCGGCGCTGCTCCTGCTGCTGACGGTATTCGTCGGGCCACAAGACCTCGTCGTGGCGCCCCATGACTGCTATGGCGGCAGCCATCGGCTGCTCACCAGCCTGGCCGAAAAAGGGGCTTTGCGCGTGCGCTTTGTCGATCAGAACAATGAGGCTGAATTACAACAGGCCCTGGCCTTAGGGCCCACCCTGGTGCTGATTGAAACCCCGAGCAACCCCTTACTCAACGTGGTCGACATCCAACGGCTGTGTCAGGCCGTCCACCACACCGACGCCTTGGCCGTGGTCGACAACACCTTTTTGAGCCCCATTTTACAGCGCCCGTTCGAGCTGGGCGCCGATCTGGTCTTACACTCCTGTACCAAATACCTCAACGGCCACTCCGACGTCATCGCCGGCGCCGTGGTGTGTCGCACCCAAGCACACACCGAGCAGCTGACCTGGTGGGCCAACAACCTCGGCGTCACCTGCAGCGCCTTTGACAGCTATTTATTGCTGCGCGGCATCCGCACCCTGGTGCCCAGAATATTACAACAGCAGCACAATGCGGCCGCCATCGTGGCCTTTTTAAACCAACACCCTCACGTGGCCAAGGTGTACTACCCTGGCCTGGCCACCCATCCTGGCCACGCCATTGCGGCCCGCCAGCAGCGAGGCTTTGGCGCCATGATCAGCCTTGAGCTCAAAGGTGATCAAGGCCAGCTGGCGCTGTTCTTGGCCCAATTACGGCTGTTTACCCTGGCCGAATCGCTAGGCGGGGTAGAAAGCCTGATCGCCCACCCCGCCAGCATGACCCACGCCGGCATGAGCGACGCCGCCCAGCAGCAGGCCGGCATATCGGCACAGTTACTGCGCCTTTCGGTGGGCCTAGAAGACAGCGTCGACCTGATTGCCGACCTTGACCAAGCCTTGAATGTGGCGGCGCAGCCTCACTTGGCCACCCCAACGCCATGAATTTACCCCCTGAGGCACAGCCTATGTGTTAAATTAAGCCTTCGTTGAACGCCCACGCCTGTCATCCCCCGACCAGAGGACCCGTGCCGCATGAAAACCGTTTACGTGATCCATGGCTTTGAAGCCAATCCAGCCAGCCACTGGTTCCCCTGGCTCAAACTACAGTTGAATCGACGCAGCGTTCAGGCCCAGGTATTGTCTATGCCCCACCCCAGCGACCCGCAGCTAGATGAATGGGTGGGCCACCTTCAAGCCAAAGTGGTGAGTGCGCCCGCCAATACCTATTTCGTGGCCCACAGCCTAGGCTGCGTGATGCTGCTGGCCTATTTGGCGCAACACCCCCCAAAAACACCGTTTGCCGGCATGGTGTTGGTGTCTGGGTTTTACGAATACATTCCTCAGTTCCCCGCCCTTGCCCCCTTGGCCGACCACGTTTTTGATTTTCCCGCCCTACAGGACAGCGTGCGTCAGCGCGTGTGCGTGGCCTCAAGCAACGACACCATTGTGCCCCCCGAATACAGCCTGAGACTGGCCCAAAAAATGAATGCCCGCCATTGTCTTATCGACAATGGCGGGCATTTCACCCAGCACGAGGGCTTTAGCAAGCTCCCGCTGGTCAACCAGCTGCTACAAGAAATGATGACAGACTAGCGAAGGTCAAGCAGCCTTTTTGATTTTGACAAAGGCAAACACCAAAATCACCGCAATCAATTCTAAAGCCGCCACAAAATACAGGCCGGCGGCCAGGCTATTAGACTGCTCTTTTAAGAAGCCTATCATATAGGGTGCCACAAAGCCGGCCAGATTGCCGATGGAGTTGATCAAGGCAATAGAGCCTGCGGCCGCCGCACCGGTAAAGAACAAGGACGGAATAGACCAAAACACTGGGAAGGCCGCCAAAATACCAATGGACGCCACGGTCAGACCCACCAAGGCCAAAATCGCATTGTGGGCAAAAAACCCGGTCATCACTAGGCCAATACTGGCCACCAAGGTGGCCGCGCACACGTGCAGCTTACGCTCACCGGTTTTGTCGGAATGGGCGCCAATCCACACCATGGCAATGGTGCCAAACAAGAACGGCACGGCGGAAATCAAACCGATGGTCAAGGTGTTGTCTATGCCCAAGCCTTTAATGATGCTGGGCGACCAAAAGGCAATGGTGGCGTTGCCACTGACGATACAGAAATAAATCGCGGCACATAACCACACCACTTTATTGCCAATCACCGCACGGAAGCTAGAATGCTTGCCCGCATCCTGATTGTCAGCGGCCACGTCGGCATTCACCAAGCGTTTTTCTTCCGCGCTCAACCAGGTGGTGCTGTCAGGACGATCTGGCAAATACTTCAACACAAACAGGCCGGCAATCACCGAGGGGATGCCCTCGATCAGGAACAGCCACTGCCAGTTGGCCAAGCTGCCCACGCCCACCATTTTGTTCATCACCAAGCCCGCCAAGGGGCCACCCACCACGCCTGCGATGGCAAATGAGGTCATGAACAAGCCATTGATTCTGGCGCGTCTGGCCGATGGAAACCAATAGGTAATGTACAACACCACGCCCGGGAAAAAGCCTGCTTCAAACGCCCCGAGCAAAAACCGCAGCACGTAAAACTGCATGGGCGTGGTCACAAACATCATGGCCGCAGAGGTAATCCCCCACAAAATGGTGATCCGCGCCAGGGTTTTGCGGGCGCCAATTTTTTCCAGGTACAGATTACTGGGCACTTCAAAAATAAAATACCCAATAAAGAAAATACCCGCCCCCAAGCCGTACATCGCCTCACTAAAGCCAAGGTCGGACAGCATGGTGATTTTGGCAAAACCCACGTTCACGCGGTTGAGCCAAGCCAGCAAAAATAAGAAGATTAAAAACGGCACCAGACGCGTGGTGATTTTTTTATACGCCTGTTCCTTAATCAGCGCCTCATTGGCGCCGATGGTGGTTTCCATGTTGCTCATACGGTGTTCTCCAGTTCATCGTTATTGCTTTTTGTTTTATGTTGTCAAAGCTTGCTCTATGCTCAACGCCACGCTTAACACGTGATCGTCTTGTCCATTCAAACCATTCACACTCAGGCCCAGACCCTGCCCTAACGGCAAAGACACGGCACAACCATCTAAGAAATTCAGCACCGTGGTGTTGCGCAGGGCCAAGCCATTGAGGCTAAAGAACGTCGCTTCATCGGCCAGGTCGGTTAATTTAGGCGGGCCGATGGCCACCGTCGGCATCAGCCAAGCGTCGGCGTAGGCCAGGCGCTCATGCGCCAGCTTGATCAGGCCGGCACGCTGCTGTTGCACCCGCAAATAATCCCCCGCACTGAGGTGACGGCCACGTTCGATGCGCGTGGCCACCAATGGGTCGTATTCGGCCCGGACCGCGTCAAAAAAGTCTTGGTGCTCAAACCAGACTTCGGCCGCGGTCAAGCCACCGGCCGCATTGATGTCGGGAATTCGATTCAATTCTGGGAACGCAAACGACACAATGGTCGCGCCCAGTCTTTGTAAGGTGTCGATGCTGTCGGCAAAGGCTTTGGCCACTTCGGGTGCCAGCTGCTGCAACACGTAGTCTTCGGTCACAAACAGGCGCAGCCCAGTCAACGGCGCGGCGGTTAATGCGCGCGGCTGGCCCGACAACACCGAGTCCATGAGGGCGCAGTCACGCACCGATTGGGTGATGGCCCCAATAGAGTCAAAGCTGTGCGACAGCGGCACCACGCCGTCACGGCTGACGCGGCTCGCGGTGGGTTTAAACCCCACCACGTCACAAAACGCCGCGGGAATGCGCAAAGAGCCGCCGGTGTCCGAGCCTAAGCCCGCCAACACCATGCCCCCAGCCACGCTGACGGCACCGCCGGACGTCGAGCCGCCGGCAATGTGACCTGGCCGCTCTGGATGACAGGGCGTACCGTGATGTGGGTTATACCCCAAGCCTGAAAAGGCAAATTCGCTCATATTGGTACGGCCAACCAAGACGGCCCCCGCCGCGCGAACCGCGCTGATGGCAGGAGCGTCTATTGTGGCAGCGTCGTGCTGGGCAAAAAGCTTAGAACCGGCGGCCGAAACCTCACCTTTGACATCAAAGGAATCCTTAACCGACACAGGAATCCCCGCCAAAGGCGATGCCACGTAGCCTGCGTGGCGCTGTGCATCAGCCGCTTTGGCCTGAGCCAAAACCGCTGCTTCATCGACGCTCACCCAGGCTTTGCCGCCCTCTTGATGGTGTAGTTTGATTTTATTTAAGCTTTCTTGCGCCAGCTCAACGCTGTTCACCTTACCGGTAGCCAGTAAGGATTGAACCGAGTAAATAGTGGCCTTATTCATGATTCGTCCACCGCCAAATAGCCTAGTTGATAGGCATGACAGAGGCTACGGCCCAATACTGGGTCGTGTAACACCACTTCAAATGCTTCACCATAGCCCAGCTGTCCCATGACGGACTGGGTGCCACAAAACATCACCTGGCCTTGGTCTAAGGTGCGCTGGCCCGACCATTTTTCGATCAGGTCTAGCGGGTGTAACAACGACGTCACGCTGCCTTCTTGATACAGGCTGCGCACGCCCTCTAAGGTACGGTAACAGCGCATTTGCAACTGATCCCAATGGGCGGCCACGTCGGCGAAGCGCCACACAGAATCAGAAAAAGGCTTGGCACACATTTGCTTAGACACGGTCACGTCATAGGCCTCGGCCTTACGGTCGGTGTGGTCAGAACCCACGCCGACGTATAACACGCCATCATGGTTAAACAGCACGCATTCCACCTCGCCAGAAGAGTCTTTTCTGGGCACGTCAATGCGGTCGGCATTGGTCAATAGGCTAGGCGCCAAAGGATAAAAACAGGGGACTTTGCTCGGTGGCGTCACGCCCATTTCTTGCAATTCTTTGATGTGGGCATTGACGGCCTCGGGGTCTCGTCCTGCCCACCCCCCAATAATCAACGCGGTGGGTTGAAAACTAATGCTGCCGTGGTCGACCACGTGTAAGGCTAATTGGCTCATGTCTTTTTCCTTGTGTAAACAGTGTCTCCATAACGGGGTGGCTAAGGCCTAAACCGCCGTCATGATGTTTTTTCTAAATGAATTGATGTGTTCAGCCATCATGTGCTGTACGCCGGCCACGTCTCGGCTGGCCAATAAGTCCACAATGGCCAGGTGTTCGCGGTACACGTTTTTCATGTGCGCCGAAGACGACAATGACAAAAACCAAAACCGCGCCTGCTTTTCATGGATGCCCCGCAATAGCTCAGCCAACACGCGGTTGCGCGACGCGGCCGAAATGGCGTTGTGGAACTTCAGGTCTATGGTCATTAGGCTTTGTAGGTCGCGCTGCTCGATCGCCAGCGGCGTGCCTTGCAAAATCTCGCGCATGGCCTCGATTTCCGACTTTTGTGCCCGCTCTGCCGCCAAGGTCACCGACATTTCTTCATTGATTAGGCGTACCTCAATCATGTCGATGACTTCGTTCAGCGACAGCTGCGACACCATCACGCCCTTACGCGGGAAAATGGTCAACAGCCCTTCGACTTCTAGTCGGTGTAGGGCCTGATGAATCGGCGAACGCCCAAGCTGCAGCACCTCGCCAATTTGAGACTCGTTCAAAAACTCACCGGGCGCAAACTCGCACGCCAGAATGCGTTTTTTGATTTCGTTATAGGCTTGCTCGCGCAAATACCCACCCTCTTTTTTCGCAGACATCGTCTTGCCCTTTGAATTGGTTTTATGGCGCCAATCATAATATAAGTACTCAGTGAAACGCAAGTGATATATCAGTGATATATCACAAACTCTGCCTAATAAAGAGGGGCTTAAGCAAGCCTAGCCCCCTTAAACGCATCAAAACAGCGGGTCTTCACGTATTTGGCAGGGCTTAAAACTAACCGCCAAATTGATTCTTATTGTTTAAATAAGACACCGTCTGACGCAGCCACTGAGGCCACATTGTGCCGACCAAAAAAAAGCCGGCTTCTCAATCCATTACGATTGAGAAGCCGGCCATGGCCACAGTGGGCCTAAAGCTTAATTACCGCGCGAACGTCCGCTCGGTGCCGCTTTATTGGTTCTGGGCTTGCTGCGTGAGCGCGGTGCCCCCTGAGCATCTTTATTCCGAGATTGACCGTTGCCGGCGGGGCCATTGCCCTGCTGACGACGGCCTTGGCCTTGACCACGGCCTGCGCCTTGGCCACGTCCACCACCGCTGCCGCCTCGGCCATTCACAATGGGCTCGGCCGGGATGCTTGGGTCTGGGTCAAAGCCCTCTAAGGCAATGCGTGGGATCTCAACCTTAAGCAGTTGCTCGATGTCGCGCAACAGCTTGTGCTCGTCCACACACACCAACGACAGGGCTTCGCCCGGGGTTTCCGCACGGCCACTACGGCCAATACGGTGAACGTAATCTTCGGCCACGTGCGGCAACTCATAGTTCACCACGTGCGGCAAGGCTTCAATGTCAATCCCACGTGCGGCAATGTCGGTGGCCACCAAAACTTGAATCTGGCCCGCTTTAAAGTCGGCCAGTGCACGGGTACGCGCCCCTTGGCTTTTATTGCCGTGAATGGCGGCGGCGCTGATGCCGTCTTCATTCAGCTGTTCTGCCAAACGGTTGGCACCGTGTTTGGTACGGGTAAACACCAATACCTGACGCCAGTTGCCACGACCAATCATCAACGACAGCAGCTCACGCTTGCGTTTTTTGTCCACCATGTGCACTTTTTGATCGATCAGCTCAGAGGCCGAATTGCGTCTGGCCACTTCCACCAAAGCAGGATTGGTCAACAAGGTGTCTGACAGCGTTTTGATTTCACTGGAGAAGGTTGCCGAGAACAATAGGTTTTGACGCTGCTTCGGCAATTTTGCCAGCACGCGGCGAATGTCGTGAATAAAGCCCATGTCCAACATGCGGTCGGCTTCGTCTAAGACCAAAATCTCCACTTTAGACAGGTCTAAGGCATTTTGCTGTTCTAAGTCCAACAAGCGGCCAGGCGTGGCCACCAGCACATCAACGCCGCCACGCAGCTTCATCATTTGCGGATTGATGCTGACGCCACCGAACACCACCAAAGAGCGGATGGGCAAGTAACGGCTGTATTCCTTCACGTTTTCGCCAATTTGCGCCGCCAGCTCACGCGTCGGGGTCAAAATCAGCGCACGGATCGGCCGACGGCCGGTGCCGTTTAAAGGCTTATCCATTAAGTGCTGTAAGGTCGGCAGGGTAAACCCTGCGGTTTTCCCGGTACCGGTTTGGGCGCTGGCCAATAGGTCGCGGCCCGCCAAGACCAAAGGAATGGCTTGTTCTTGAATAGGGGTAGGGGCGTCATAACCTTGTTCGGCAATGGCGCGTAAAATATCGGCGTGTAAGCCGAGGGTACTAAAAGACATAAAGTTGAATACTCCGAACCCGCTGTATTGATTACCACGCAGGTCTGAGATGACGCGGAGCGAGTTGAATCTGTTGTTGAAAAATACATGTCAAACCACATAGATATCAAGCCTATAGACATGAGGCCGAATAGACGGCATCCGTCGACTGATATTAAACCTGTACCAGTGTAGCAGATTATCGTCGTCACGCTGTGGTTTTATTTTGCCTGACCGCGCGGCAACCGCCGCGCCCCACCCCAAATCACTCGTATTAAGCCGTCAAAGCCGCGCTCACCGCCGCCGCAATATGCAGCTCAGTGGTGTCAAACACCGGTAGGGTCACGTCTGCCTGTTGGATCAACAAACCAATTTCAGTACAGCCCAAGATCACGCCCTGTGCCCCCTGTTGTCGTAACGCCTCAATTTGGGCCAGATAAAAGGCCTTAGACGCCGGCGCCAGGTGGCCCTGGCACAGTTCATCATAGATAATCCGATGGATGCCGGCGCGGCCTGCGGCATCTGGGGTCAAGACGGTCAAACCAAAGCCCTCGATGAGGCGCTGGCGATAAAAATCCTGGGTCATGGTGAAGTCGGTGCCCAATAAGGCCACGGTATCCAAACCCGCAGCCTGGATGGCGGCGCCGGTGGCGTCGGCGATGTGGATAAACGGCACGCCCGTCGCGGCGACAATCTGATCGGCCACTTTATGCATGGTGTTGGTGCACAACACCATGAGCTCGGCCCCCGCCGCTTCTAAGGCCTGAGCCGCCTTGGCCAAAATCGCCCCGGCCTGAGCCCACTCCCCCTGCTGCTGCAAGGCCGCAATTTGGGCGAAGTCGACGCTGTACAGAATCACCTCGGCACTGTGCAAGCCACCCAGCTGCGCCTGCACCAAGGCATTGGCCTGTTGATAATACGTTAAGCTAGACGCCCAGCTCATGCCGCCAATCATCCCTATGGTTTTCATTACCACTCTTTTCATCGTCAAAAGACCATCCTAACCCATAGACAAATCATCTGTCACCACCACCCAAGCATAAAAAACGGCCTGCATGTGCAGGCCGTTCAGGTAATGCCTATTGGTTAAAACCGGTAGCGCACGCCCACCTGACCGCTGTACGGCATTTCCACATGGCCATCATACCCTTTGGCGTAGCTGAGTTCGGCAAAGGCAGACCACTGATTTTTAAAGTCGGCATTCACGCCCACGCCATATTTCACCACCGTACCCGAGTTGTCGTTGCGAAACTCTTCGGTGCGGTTAATGATCACGTCGTTTTGGTCGGCAAACTCATGGCTGACGGCCAAGCGAACATAAGGCTTATAGGCAATCTTGCTTTGCGTCTCAAAACTAGCGCCCAGCGTGGCCCCCAACTCGGCTTGCAACGATTTCGCCCCCTCGGCATACGCCTGTAGGCTGCTGCCCTGCGGGTTGGTCAAGCTGTAGTCTGAGCTTTGGCCTTTAAAAGCCGACAGCTGGGCATAAGGTTCAATAAAGTATTGGTCTTTCACCATGTGGCGTCCGGCCTCAATCGAGGCGCCAAAGCCATACACGCTGTCCTTGCCCTTAAAGGTATTGCCCTGCTGGGTTTTGACATTGTTTTCTAGGCTAAAATGGTTGGCTTTTAACACGCCGTCCACATAGTAGCCGTTGTCCAGCAAATAAGTGCCGTACAGGCCCAGCGCATAGCTGTCGACCTTGCCATCGCCACCGCGGTTGTAGTC
>JAGNPU010000245.1 GCA_017989485.1 Neisseriaceae bacterium | reverse complement strand
TCTTGAGCCCACAGCTGTTGCAGGGACGCGCCGGCATCACCGCGCCGGCCGACTGTTTGGCCTATCCCTTATTGCAAGATTCTGACCGTGCCGATTGGCGTCTGTGGCTACAGGCGCATGGCGTGGGAGAGGATGAGCGCGCCGAACGCGGCACCAGCTTTGAAGATGATTTTTTATTGTTAAAGGCGGCGGAGGCGGGGCAGGGCATTGCCTTGATTCAAGACGTGTATGCCGAAGAGTCGTTGGCCAATGGCCGTCTGGTTCAAGCCCTGAATCGGCCTTGGCCAGCCCGATTTGCCTACTATGCGGTGATGCTGCCGCAGACGGTGCAGCGTGCTGAAGTGGCCCTGTTTGTGGCCTGGTTGCAAGAAGAAACGGGCCAGCGTCTGGCATGAGTGAGGGCCACATGAGCCAAGCCAAAACCCCGTGGGTCGCGACCCATGCGACGCCAGCAGAGCCATGCAGCCCATGTTTAGTGATGGCCAACATGCGGTAGCGTGGGTCAAGCGCAGCGGACCCACGAAGCCTCAGCACCAAAGCTAAAACCCCGTGGGTCGCGACCCACGGGACGCCAGTCAGGCCATACAGACTATGGTTTAGTGACGAAGCCCCACAAAAAAGGCCTGCCCCGAAAGGGGCAGGCCTTTTTGCTGACGAACGGGGTTTAGGCCGCCTGTAGGGTTTGTTCAATCGACTGCTTGAGCGCGTCGTCGATGCCAAGCGCTTGCTGTAGCTGGTTTAAATAAGCCTGTTCCTGAGCGTTGGTGCCCCCGCCGTTACAAGCGGCCAGACTGGCCACATAGATTTCGGTGGCGATTTGGGGGTTGGTGGCCAAGGCCGCCAGTGCCTGAACGTTAATCGGCTTGCTTAATTCTTGCTCTACCCAGGCCAGCGCATTGGGGTCATTGGTGTTTTGTTGTACCTGAGCCTGAATGGCGGCGCGTTCTTGGTCGTCCAAAACGCCGTCGGCCTTGGCCGCATTGATGACGGCCAGCAACATGGCCTGGCTACGGGTGCCGGCCGCATCGTCTTGGGCAAACTGTTCTGGTTGGCTCAGGCCATTCATCAAGCCTTTGACCGTGTCCATCAGGTTGCCCGATTTGCCGGTGTTGGCGCTGTAGTTTTGGTAGGCGCGATAGGCCAGCGTGGCCAAGGCTGCACCCCCACCCAGTTTGGCCAGGCTGTTGCTGCCCTTGCCCGACAGCAGGCTGCCCAACATGCCGCCGCCGATGCCGCCTAAGAGGCCTTGTAATAAGGGGTCTAAACCGCTGCTGCCGGCACCATTAGTGCCTGACGCTGGGCTTTGGCCCATATTGCTGGCGGCTTTTAAGACCTGATCAAGTAATCCTTTTCCATCCATCATGACGCGCTCCTGTTCCGTACAAAGGGGTGTGTGAGGGTAATGCTATTTATCATAATATAAACAGTTTTGAAAATAAGTCACGATTAATTTTATTAGTGCCTTGATTTCAATGGGGCTGGGTGAGGGGACGTGCTTGATGGCGCCCATAATGTCCATGGTAAGCCGCATCGGCGTGTTGGGCAGCCAGTGTGGTGCAGGTGTTGCATTCACGCCCGTATGCCGGTGCCGCGCGGCATGGATGCGGGACTTTATGATGGTTTATCGCATTTCATTAATGAGCGAAATCAGGCAAAACAGCGTACAATTAGCCCCATGGAAAAAACATGTTTTCACTGCGGGCTAGACGTGCCCGAGTCATTAGACCTGCCGATTCAGTTTGAGGATGAACCTCATCCTGCCTGTTGTGCAGGCTGTCAGGCCGTGGCCCAAAGCATTATTGATGCGGGGTTAAGCGCTTATTACACCCAGCGCACTCAGGACGCCCAAAAAGCGGCGCTGCCGCCGGAGGACGTGATGGCGCAGCTGCGGCTGTATGATTTGGCCGAGGTTCAGTCGAGCTTTGTGTCGGTCAAAGAAAACGATCGGCGCGAAGCCTTGCTGATGTTGGACGGCATTACCTGCGCTGCCTGCGTGTGGTTGATCGAGCAGCAGCTGCTGCGCCTGCCGGGGGTGATTAACGTCGAGTTAAACTTCACCAACCATCGCGCTCGGGTCCTGTGGGATGAGACCAAGGTCAAGCTGTCCGACATCTTGTTGCGGGTTCAAAGCACCGGCTACACCGCCCATCCCTACGACGCCATGCGCTTTGAAGAGCAGGCCAAGAACAGCCGCAAGCAGGCCTTGACCCGACTATGGGTGGCCGGCTTGTCGATGATGCAGGTGATGATGTATGCCGTGCCCGTGTATTTGTCCGACAGCGGCGAAATCGAACCCACTTTTTTGTGGCTACTGCATTGGACTAGCCTGATTCTGACCCTGCCAGTGATGCTGTATTCGGCCACGCCGTTTTATCAGGGGGCCTGGCGAGACTTAAACAACAGACGGGTGGGGATGGACACGCCGGTGGCGATTGCGGTGATTCTGTCATTCTTAGGCAGTTTTTACGCCTTGGTGACCAAGGTCGAGCACGGCATTTACTTTGACTCGATCTCGATGTTTGTGTTTTTGCTCCTGGGCGGACGCTATTTAGAACAAATTGCCCGCCGTAAGGCCGGCGACGCCACCGAGCGCTTGATCAAGCTGGTGCCTGCTTTTTGCCACCGCCTGGTGGATTATCCTCAGAGCCAAGCCGTGACCGAGGGCCTGGTGGCCAATGCTGCGGTCGGTGACGTGCTGTTGGTGAAGGCCGGGGAAGTGATTCCCGTTGACGGCCTGGTCTTGTCCGGAGAGGGCGAAGTCAACGAGGCCATGCTCACCGGCGAAAGCCGCCCCGTCCACAAACAGGCGGGCGTAGGGGTGACGGCGGGGACGCTTAACCTGCACAGCCCGTTGATTGTGGCGACCGAAAAAATTGGCAACGAAACCCGATTGTCGGCCATTGTGCGGTTATTGGACCAGGCCTTAGGCCAAAAACCCAAGCTGGCCGAGCTGGCCGACCGGTATGCGACCTGGTTTGTGGGGATTTTGCTGCTGGTGGCGGTGTTGACCTTTCTTGGGTGGACGTATTACGTCGACGCCGAGCGGGCGTTGTGGATTACCGTGTCGCTGCTGGTCATCAGCTGCCCGTGCGCGCTGTCCCTGGCGACGCCGGCGGCCTTGGCCGCCGCCACGGGCAACCTGGCCAGCCAGGGGCTGTTGGTGAGCCGTGCCCACGCCTTAGAGACCATGGCGCAGGTCACCGACGTGGTGTTTGATAAAACCGGCACCCTCACGCAAGGGCAGATGAGCGTGCGCGAGGTGTTGTGTTTGGGTGACATCGACGCCGAGCAGGCCTTGGTCATGGCAACCGCCTTAGAACAGCAGTCGGAACACCCGATTGCCCGCGCCTTTGTGGCGCCCTCAGGGCATAAGCTGCCGGCCGTGGGGCAGTTGGTGAACACCATGGGGCAGGGCTTGAGTGCGGTGATCGACGGCGTGTGCTGGCGGATAGGCCGGGTCAGCTATGTGGCGCAAAGTGCGGGCGAGGTGCCTGAAGCGTTGGCACAGTGGACGCCGGGCGCCACCATTGTGGCCTTAGGCAATGAACAAGGCTTTCAAGCCGCCTTTGCGCTGGATGACGAAGTCAAAGACAGCGCCGTGGCCGCGGTGCAGCAGCTACAGCGGCAGGGCTTAAGCGTCCACGTCTTGAGCGGCGACCATTTGGGTGCTGTACAGGCCTTGGCCGCCACCATGAAGCTGGATGCCTACACCGCCGAGGCCACGCCGGAGGACAAGCTGACCTATGTCAGTGCCTTGCAGGCTCAGGGCAAACGCGTGTTGATGGTGGGGGATGGGATTAATGACGCGCCAGTTTTGGCCAAGGCCAACGTCTCCATTGCCATGGGCAGTGGCGCCGACGTGGCGCAAGAGGGCGGCGACATGGTG
>JAGNPU010000244.1 GCA_017989485.1 Neisseriaceae bacterium | reverse complement strand
GCGCCCACAAAAGCCCCTGGGCCCGCTACAACGTCGCCACGATTAACGACGTGTTTGCCCAACGCATGCTGGCCGTCTTGCGGCCAGAGGCCCGATAAGGTGACGGCGTGTTCATTTGAGCAACCCACACAGCCAACGGCTGCTGCATAAGCCCAGTACGGCCCACAAACCCGTCAAATACCACAACGCCTCCCAGCCGTATGCGCTGACCACTATGGCGGACAACAACGGCCCTAAAAACTGGCCCAGGCTAATCCACTGTTGCTGTAAACCAATCACCATCGGGATCGCCGCAATCGTCGGGGCCACCCTAACGGCCAGGTTGAATAAGGTTGCGGGGATTAACCCCCCCATGGCCGAAAACACGCAGATGGCCACAAACTGTCCCCATGGGCCTATGCTCAAACCAAACGCCACCCACATGCTCACCAACATGGTCACAAAGGCGCTGCCCAGCAACCACTGCGGCGCCACGCCCCTTTGTAAGAACCGCCCCGCCATCAGGTTGCCGCTGAGGTTGGCCCCCGCCGTCATCGCCGTGAGGATGCCCATGAGCGTGCCCGAAATACCGGCCTGATGATAAATAATCGGCAAAAAACTGATGATGGCCACCCACTGGCTGCTGTAGAGGGCAAACGTCAACGACAGCAACCACGGCTCTTTCGCACCTAAAGTCTGCCTAATCAACTGCTTGCGCGCGCCCCAACTCTGGGGCGAGCCCGCATCCACCAGCAGGCTCACGTCTAACTGCCGCCACAGCAGCCCGGCCATCAGCAACGATAA
This sequence comes from Neisseriaceae bacterium, assembly GCA_017989485.1. Lineage (GTDB taxonomy): Bacteria > Pseudomonadota > Gammaproteobacteria > Burkholderiales > Neisseriaceae > JAGNPU01. The sequence goes on along the minus strand of JAGNPU010000244.1, from coordinate 3,106 downwards.
GCCGCCGCTGATGAGCCACAGGCTAGGCCAAGACACATAGTTAAGCAGGATGCTCCCCCCTAGCAAGGCCAATACCGACGCAAGGGGGATGTAGGCGCTCCACAAGGCCATTAAGAAATTTTGCTGTCCCTGCGGCGCCAGCAGCCGCATCAGGCTGGGCGCGGCCATGGTCACCAACAGCAAGGCAAACCCTTCCACCACGCGAAACGCCAACAGCCCCGGCAGGCCCTGCATAAACGCCCCAAAAAACGACGCGCCAGACAGCAGCAACAGCCCGGCCAAAATACTGGGCTTGAGGCCGAGACGCTGCACAAACAGCCCGAACAACAGGCCCAACAACATGCCCGCCAGCTGAAACACGCCGATGAGCCAACCGGCCTCGGTGAGGCTCAGGCCTAAAGACTGTTGTAGCGCCGGCAACGCCGGCGGGAGCTTCCAAATGTGTAAGGCGGCGCTGACGCCAGCGGCAAAAACCAATAAGGCAGGGGTAAGGGACGACGGCGAACGTCGATGAACAACTGTTGACATGCATTCTCCAATGGCAGATACGTGCCTTTTAAAGGCTTTTTATTGTGGCGTCCAATGACGCTCAAAGCTTATCCTACCCTGTTTCTCGCTGCTGCTCACCCTTAATCTGTCACTTTAAAGTTACATTAAAAAGACACAAAACAGGCTTGGTGGGTCACACCAAGCCTGTGGTCAGATGAAGCCAGCCTTTGTGTCGCCTAGGCCATTTGATTAATGGTGTTTCTAAATCGTCGCAACGCCAACACAAACAGCACTGAGCCGATCACAAACAGGGCCAAAAACGGCTGCCACACCACGTCTATGCCCGCGCCCCGATACAAAATCGCCTGACCCAGGTTCACAAAGTGGGTGGTCGGTGCCGCCAACATCACGGTTTGCACCAGTTCTGGCATGCTTTCTCGCGGCGTCGAGCCGCCGGAGAGCATTTGTAAGGGCAGCAGCGTCAACATCAGCAACAGGCCAAATTGTGGCATGCTGCGCGCCAGCGTGGCCATGTATATCCCCATCGAGGTGGTGGCAAACAGGCTGAGCCCGGCGCCCAATAAAAACAGCCCCACCGAACCCTCAATCGGCACGCTCAGCAAGCCTTGGACCACAAACTGCAGCGACAGCGCCGCGGCCACCAGGACGACCAGCCCCATAGACCACACCTTGGCCAACATGATCTCGGTCACGGTCACCGGCATCACCAATAGGTGTTCTATGGTGCCATGTTCACGCTCCCGAATCAGGGCGGCGCCGGTCAAAATAATCGACAGCATGGTGACGTTGTTGATGATTTGCATCAGCGCCCCAAACCAGGTTTTGTTCAAGGTGGGGTTAAAGCGTGCGCGCAGGGCCAAATCCACCGGCAAGGCCGTCTGTTGCCGATGCCGAGCCATGAACTCATTCACCTCCCCCATCACGATTTGCTGAATATACCCATTGCCGGTAAAGGCCTGACTCATCCGCGTGGCGTCAACGTTGAGCTGGATCTCCACGTGCTTGCCCGCCAGCAAGTCGCTTTGAAACTGCGGCGGGATGTTCAGCACAAAGGTATAACGTCCTGCATCCATGCTGGGGTCCACCTCACTGGGTGACAGCAACACCGGAGGCAAAAACTGTGGTGGATAAAATGCCGAGGCAATCCGTTCGGACAAGGGTGAGTAATCCTCATCAACAATGGCAATCGGTGCCTTGTGCAGCGTTTCCGGAATGGCCGTGGCCGTGGTGTACACCGACAGGCTAAAGGTGTACACAATCAGGATTAACATCATCGGGTCACGCAGCAGGCTCCACAGCTCCTTCACCCCAAGACGATAAATATTGGCTAGGCTTCGCATCATCATCAACCCTCCTGTTTCTTGAGTAAGGCCACTGCGGCGCCAATAATCACCGGGACGGCCACCAATAAGGGCCACAAGGAAGCGTACAGATCGGCAAAGCCCAAGGCCTTATTAAACACCCCGCGGCTGATGGTAAACATGTGGGTGGCCGGGTAAATGGTGCCGATGAAATGGCCAGCCCCCTCTAAGGACGACACGGGGTCGATGAGGCCGGCAAACTGGGTGGCGGGTATCAACGTGCCTATCATGGCAAAAAACATGGCCGCAATCTGACTATTGGTGATGGTCGAGGCCACTAGGCCCATGCCGGTGGCGATTAGGCTAAACAAGAACGCCGCCACCGTCAGCGCTAAGAAACTGCCGGTCATGGGCACGTCAAACAGCGTGACCGCCAGCAAGCACATCAGCAGAAAGTTGACCATGGCCAACACCACATACGGCAGCTGTTTGCCCAGTAAAAACTCCAGCTTGGTGACGGGGGTCACGTACAGATTCACAATCGACCCCATTTCTTTTTCCCTCACCACGGCCAAGGCCGTCAACATCGCCGGCAACATCAGCAGCAATAGCGGGATGACGGCCGGCACCATGGCCGGCAAGCTTTTGACGTCGGGATTATAACGATAGCGGGTTTCAATGGCGACGTTGCTGCTTAAGGCATGGCCGCTGCGGGCCTGCACCTGTTCGGCCAGCCACGATTGGTGCATGCCTTGCACATAGCCCTGTACGGTTTCGGCCCGAGACGGCATGGCGCCGTCTATCCAGGCGCCGACCTGTACGGTGTCGCCGCGCAAAACGTCTCGGCCAAAGCCCGGCGGAAGCTCAATGGCCAAAGACAGCTCGCCGCTGCGCATGCGCTGGTCTAATTCCTGATAGCTACGCAGCGGCGCTTTTTCAATAAAATAGCGCGATCCCGCCAGGTTTAAGGCGTAGTTCTGACTAAACACCGACTGGTCGTTGTCCAACACGGCATAGGTCAAATCTTCGACGTCCATGCTGATGCCAAAGCCCATCACAAACATCAAAATAATCGACCCCAATAAGGCCATGACCGCCCGCACCGGGTCTCGCTGTAGCTCCAAGGCCTCGCGCCAAGAATAGCTGAGCAAACGCTGTAGGCTAAAGCCGTTCTGTGCCGTTGGCGCGGCGGACGCCTCGGCCAGCTGGGCGTGTTCATCGCCTTTTGCCGGCGGTGCATCTTCCGTCCCCGCACCGGCGTCAATCAAGTAGCCAATAAAGGCTTCTTCCAGATT